>NZ_JBFUEB010000080.1:0-30530 GCF_056404395.1 Rhizobacter sp. P2_D12
GGCCTGGGCGAGGGCGGGCTGGGCCTGAGCGGCGGCGAGGCGCGCCGGCTGGCCCTGGCGCGTGCGCTGCTGGACCCGCGCTGCCGCCTGGTCCTGGCCGACGAGCCGACCGCGCACCTCGACGATGCCACCGCCGGCCTGCTGATCGAGCGGCTGCTCGAGGCGGCCGCCGGCCGGACGCTGATCGTCGCGACGCACGACCCGCGCCTGGTCCGCCGCATGCACCGCGTGCTGTGCCTGGATGCGGTGGCGCCTGCGCCGGCGCGCGAGGTGGCGGCATGAAGGCGGCCGGGCTGTGGGCCGGCGCGCCGTGGCGGCGCCTGGCGGCGGGCGCGGCGCTGGCCGCGTTGACCGTGCTGTGCGGCCTGGCCTTGCTGTCGCTGTCGGGCTGGTTCGTCACGCTGGCGGCGCTCGCGGGGCTGTCGGTGTCGGGCGCGCTGGCGGTCAACGTCTTCACGCCATCGGCGGCGATCCGGCTGCTGAGCCTGCTGCGCACCGGGGCGCGCTACGGCGAGCGGCTCGTCACGCACGACGCGATGCTGGCGGCGCTGGCGGGCCTGCGGCTGCAGCTGTTTCGCCGCTGGTCCGGGCGCGGCACCGAACGCCGGCTGCAGATGAAGCCGGCACGGCTGCTGTCGCGGCTGGGCAGCGACGTCGATGCACTCGACGGCGTCTACCTGCGGCTCGCGGTGCCGCTGGCCAGTGCACTGGCCGTGGCCCTCGCGGTCGGGGTGGGGCTCGGCGCGCTGGCGGACCCTGCGGTCGGCCTGGCGAGCGGGCTCGCGCTGGCCGCCCTTGCCGCCGGGTTGTGCGCGGTGCTGCCGCGGGCCGCGCGCTCGCCGAGCCTGCGGCGTGCCGTCGCGCTCGAGGCGCTGCGTTCTCGCACGATCGACCTGGCGAGCGCGCAGGCCGAGTGGCTGATGGCCGGTCAGGTGGCTGTGCAACGGCAGCTCGCGCTGTCCGCCGAGCAGCGCCTCGCGCGCGCCGACGACCGGCTGAACCGCATCGACGTCGCGTCCGGTGCGGCCCTGTCGCTGGCCGGCAGCGCGCTGCTGGCCGCGATGCTGCTGGCGGTCGCGGTGCTGGTCGACGCCGGCCGCCTGGGCCTGCCGCTGGGCGCGTTGGCGCTGTTCGCGGCGCTGGCCGCGATGGAGCCTTTCGACAGCCTGCGCCGCGGCGCGATCGATGCCGCGCGCATGCGCTGGTCGCTGCGCCGGTTGGCCGCGGCGCCCGACGCGGCGGCCCCCGACGCCGTGCCCGCTCTCGCATTGCGCCCCGGCGAACGTGTCGCGCTGATCGGCGCCAGCGGCAGCGGCAAGTCGATGCTGCTGAACCGCTGCGCCGGCGCGCACGCCAGCCACCTGCTGCAGCGCAGCGAGCTGTTCAACGACACGCTGCGCGAGAACCTGCGCCTGGCCGACCCGCAGGCCGGCGACCTGCGGCTGTGGGCCGCGCTCGACGACGCCGGCCTCGGCGACGTGGTGCGCGCGCTGCCGTTGCGCCTGGACACCCGGCTCGGCGAAGGCGGCAGCGGCCTGTCCGGCGGCCAGCGGCGACGCCTCGCGCTGGCCCGTCTGCTGTTGCAGGACCGTCCGCTGTGGCTGCTCGACGAACCCACCGAAGGGGTGGACGCCGGCACCGCGCGCGACGTGCTGGCGCGCCTGGCCGTGCTCGCGCACGGGCGCACGCTGCTGGTCGCCACCCACCTGCAGCGCGAGGCGGCGCTGGCCGACCGGCTGCTGGTGCTGGCGCACGGCCAGGTCGTGGCCGACCTGCAGCGCGGGACGCCGGCCTTCGACACCGCGCTGGCCGCGCTGCGTCCCGACTGACCCACCCCTGAAAGCCCGCCATGGACCTCGACATCGTTGCGCTCTCCCGCCTGCAGTTCGCGATGACGGCGCTGTACCACTTCCTGTTCGTGCCGCTGACGATCGGGCTGTCCATCCTGCTGGCCATCATGGAGACGGTCTACGTGATGACCGGCCGGCCGATCTGGCGCCAGATGACGAAGTTCTGGGGCACGCTGTTCGGCATCAACTTCGCGATCGGCGTCGCCACCGGGTTGGTGATGGAGTTCCAGTTCGGCATGAACTGGAGCTACTACAGCCACTACGTCGGCGACGTGTTCGGCGCGCCGCTCGCGATCGAGGGGCTGATGGCCTTCTTCCTCGAGGCCACCTTCGTCGGCCTGTTCTTCTTCGGCTGGGACCGGCTGTCGCGCGTGGGCCACCTGGTCGCGACCTGGGCGGTGGCGCTCGGCTCCAACTTCTCGGCGCTGTGGATCCTGATCGCCAACGGCTGGATGCAGAACCCGGTCGGCTCGCGCTTCAACCCGCAGACCATGCGCATGGAGGTGACGAGCTTCTTCGACGTGCTGTTCAACCCGGTCGCGCAGGCCAAGTTCGTGCACACCGTGTCGGCCGGCTACGTGACGGCCTCGGTGTTCGTGCTCGGCGTGTCGGCCTGGTACCTGCTGCAACAGCGCCACGCCGGCATCGCGAAGCGCTCGATGACGGTGGCGGCCTCGTTCGGGCTCGCGTCGGCGCTGTCGGTGGTGGTGCTGGGCGACGAGAGCGGCTACCTGTCGACCGAGCACCAGAAGATGAAGCTGGCCGCGATCGAGGCGATGTGGCACACCGAGCCGGCGCCGGCCGCCTTCACCGCCTTCGGCTTCCCCGACCAGGCGGCGCGCGAGACGCACTTCGCGGTGCACGTGCCGTGGGTGATGGGGCTGATCGGCACGCGCTCGCTGACCACCGAGATCCCCGGCATCACCGAACTGGTGGCGCTGGCCGAGAAGCGCATCGCGCAGGGCCAGCGGGCGTACCAGGCGCTGCAGCAGCTGCGCGCTCTGCCGCCCGGCACCGCGCCGCCGCCCGCGCTGCAGCAGGCCTTCGACGAGAACGCGCCGCAGCTCGGCTATGCGCTGCTGCTGCGGCGCTACGTCGACGATCCGCTGCAGGCCACGCCGGCGCAGGTGGCGCAGGCCGCATGGGACACGGTGCCGCCGGTGCTGCCGCTGTTCTGGTCGTTCCGCATCATGGTCGGGCTGGGGATGTTCTTCATCGCGCTGATGGCGGTCTTCTTCGTGCTGTCGGCGCGGCGCCGGCTCGACCGCCATCGCTGGCTTCTGAAGCTGGCGGTGTTCGCGATCCCGCTGCCGTGGGTGGCCGCCGAGCTGGGCTGGATCGTCGCCGAGCTGGGCCGCCAGCCGTGGATCATCGAGGGCCTGCTGCCCACCGCCGCGGCGGTGTCCGACCTGGGCGCGATGACGGTGCTGCTGACCCTCGTCGGCTTCACGGCCCTCTACACCGTGCTGCTCGTGATCGAGATGGGCCTGATGCTGAAGGCGATCCGCCAGGGGCCGCAGCCGGACCTGTCGCCCGAGGTGCCGCTGCAGCACCCGGTCGCGCTGAACCCGCCAGCCCAAGGAGCCTCGTCATGACCCTGCACACCCTGCTCGACTACGAGACGCTGCGCGTCGCCTGGTGGCTGCTGCTCGGCGTGCTGCTGATCGCGTTCGCCATCACCGACGGCTTCGACCTCGGTACCGGTGCGCTGCTGCACCTGGTGGCCAGGACCGACACCGAGCGCCGCATCGTCATCAACAGCATCGGCCCGGTCTGGGAAGGCAACCAGGTGTGGCTGATCCTCGGCGGCGGCGCGATCTTCGCGGCCTGGCCGCCGCTGTACGCGGTGTCGTTCTCCGGCTTCTACCTGGCGATGTTCGCGATCCTGTTCGCGCTGATCCTGCGGCCGGTCGGCATCAAGTACCGCGGCAAGCGCGACGGCCTGGCGTGGCGGCGCAACTGGGACATCGCGCTGTGCATCGGCGGCGCGGTGCCGGCCGTGATCTTCGGCGTGGCGGTCGGCAACGTGCTGCAGGGCGTGCCCTTCGTGCTCGATGCCGACCTGCGCATCCGCTACGAGGGCACGTTCCTCGGGCTGCTGAACCCGTATGCGCTGCTGTGCGGCGTGCTGTCGCTGGCGATGGTGGCGATGCACGGTGCGTCGTGGCTGGTGCTGAAGACCGGCGGCGAGGTCGCGCGGCGGGCGCGCAGCTGGGGGCAGGCGGCGGCCGGCGCGGTGATCGTGCTGTATGCGCTGGGCGGCGTGGCGCTGTGGGGGGCGGTCGACGGCTACCGCATCACGAGCACGGTCAACCCGGGCGGGCCGTCGAACCCGCTGTTCAAGACCGCGGCGCGGGCGCCGCAGGCGTGGTTCGACAACCTCGCCGCGCACCCGGCGCTGTGGGGCGTGCCGCTGCTGGGGTTCATCGGTGCGGCGGCGGCCTTCGCTGCGCTGCGTGCCGGCCGCGGTCTCGCGGCGCTGGCCGCCGGCGCGCTGTCCATCGCCGGCATCATCGGCTCGGTGGGGGCGGCGATGTTCCCGATGATCCTGCCGTCGTCGCGCGACCCGCGCTCGAGCCTGACGGTGTGGGATGCTTCGTCCAGCCACCTGACGCTGTTCATCATGCTGGTGACCGCGCTGGTCTTCGTGCCGCTGATCGTGGCCTACACCGGCTGGGTCTACCACGTGATGCGCGGAAAGGTCGATGCAGAATCGATCGCCAAGCCGGGCGGCCACGCCTACTGACGAAACACGAAGGGAGAGAACGCCATGTGGTATTTCGCCTGGATCCTCGGGCTGTCGCTTGCCGCGGCCTTCGCGGTGCTGAACGCGATGTGGCTGGAGCTGGTGGACGACGACGCGGGCACGCCGCAATGACGGTGCCGTCGCTGAGGGACGTCCCCGAGCGCTTCGACAGCGAGCGCCTGACGATCCGCTGCCCGCGCCCCGGCGACGGGCCGCTGGTGCATGCGGCGGTGCTGGCCTCGCTCGATTCGCTGCGCGAGTTCCCGGCCTCGCTGCCGTGGGCGATGGCCGAGCCGTCGATCGAGACCTCGGAGCAGTTCTGCCGCGAAGGGCAGGCCCACTACCTGATGCGCTCGATGCTGCCGATGCTGCTGTTCCTGAAGGGGACCGAGACGCTGGTGGGGTGCAGCGGGCTGCATGCCTTCGACTGGGCGGTGCCCAAGTGCGAGATCGGCTACTGGGGGCACACCGGGTTTCGCGGGCAGGGGCTGGTGACCGAGGCGGTGCGCGCGATCACGCAGCTGGGGCTCGCGACGCTGGGCATGCGCCGCATCGAGGCGCTGCCGGACCCGGGCAACCGGGCCAGCTGCCTGGTGTGCGAGCGCGCCGGGTATGTGCTGGAAGGGACGCTCAGGAATGACCGCATCGCGCCGGATGGGACGCTGCGGGATTCGTGCGTGTATGCGGTGCTGAGTTGAAAGGACTTCCGAGATGAAGACGACGACTCGGGCGCGGGTCATTGCTGCCGCGACCTGCCTGCTCACTCCCTTGCTCTGTCACGCGCAGCTTTCCCCGCCGCTGGTCTCGCCGAGCCCGGTGACCCAGCGGATCAGCGAGCCGTTCGGGTCCGCGGCGCCCGACGACAACCCAAGCTCTATGGCGATGAACATGGATCTGGATACCCATCATCGATGCAGCAGATCGTGGAGACACCGGAGCGCAAGTACTTCTGGCGCGAGTGCATTGGATCGGCACGGATGCGCCGCAGGACCACCATGCCGCGATTCGTTGGTATGAGCGCGCAGCCGGCAGCGGCAGTGAGATCGCGGGCGGAGCCGGTTCAGCCAATGACAGGAAGGGTGTCCGTGCTCTTCTGGCGGAACTCGCTGGAGCCGGAAACCCGACGGCCGCGTTGCTGCTGGCGCAAGACCTGGCCGGCGGTGTGCACGGACCGCGAGATCCCGATGGCGCAATGCATGCCGGATTTGCGCAACGCTGGAAAGCCGTGACCCTCAGCGTGTAGCGGCAGAGGCGGCGGCGCCGCTGGCGATCGGTGCCTCGCCGGCATCGCCGCGCAGCCTGGCGCGTTCGCGCAGGTAGGCATCGTGGTCGGGCAGCGGCGTGGTCTGCGGTACGGCGCGACCCTCGGGCTGGCGTGCCGCGTTGTTCGCGCCCTGCCGCATGCCTTCGTACATGCTGCGGTCCCACGACGCACAGGCGGTCAGGGCCAGGCACAGCGGCATGGCGGCGAGGGCACGAGGGGTCATGGAAAGCCTCCGGGCAGGCTGGAATGAAATTATTGTAAAACAATAATTTCAAAGAACCACCCGATGGCGCCCGGCTACGTCAACACACGCATCGACGACATCGGGAACCGGCTGTGCCGCACCGTCCAGTCCACGCTCGGTTCTGCACTGAAGTGGATGCAGCCGCGCTGCACGCAGGCCTGGTAGTCGCGCAGCGAGAGCGTGGCCGTGGGTCGTTCGCCTTCGGCCTGCCAGACGATCTTGACCCACAGCGCACCTTCGATCACCCAGCACGCACCGGCTGGGATGKTGCGCGGCCCCTGCTCGGTGTGCACCTCGAACCCTGCAATGACCGTCCCTCGTTTCATCGCGAACCTCCTGTGTGGGTGCCGCCCGGGATTCATGGCCCCGGGCGATGCTTCACTGTAGGGAACGGTTTCAAGCCGCCTTGTCGGCACTGTCCGAGCGCTCTGTAGGACATTGCCTCGACCGGCGGGCAGGAGATCGCTCAAGCCACGAGCGTCGCTTCCAGCGAAATGTCCGCCTTGAACAACTTCGACACCGGGCAGCCGGCCTTGGCCTTGGCCGCGAGTTCCTGGAAGGTCGCGTTGTCGGCGCCCGGCACCTTGGCATTGAGCGTCAGCTGCACCGCGGTGATCGCGTAGCCGCCGTCGACCTGTTCGAGCTTGACCTTGGCGGTGGTGTCCATTTTCTCGGCGCGCAGCTTGGCTTCGCCGAGGATCAGCGACAGGGCCATCGTGAAGCAGGCCGCGTGGGCGGCGCCCAGCAGTTCCTCGGGGTTGCTGCCGGGCGTGCCTTCGAAGCGGCTGGAGAAGCCGTAGGGATAGTCCTTGAGGGCGCCGCTCTCGGTCGAGATCGAGCCCTTGCCGTCCTTGATGCCGCCGGACCATTGGGCCGAACCTTTGCGCTGGATTGCCATGCGGATCTCCTTGGGGGTGTGTGGAGGCCGCAGCGTAGCGCGTGAGGGCAAGTCCCCGCCAGCGTGTAGCCGGATGCCAATCCGGGGTTTCTGTTCCTGCGCTTGCGCGCGGGCAAAGGCACGGGCGGGCAGGCTGGTGCGCGCCGGATGGAGCGGTCGTCGCCCTGGCGGGCGATGACTCCCCTGCGCTGGCTGCCCGCCCGCACCTTTGCGGAGCCGGCGTCGTTGTTCGGAGATCCCGGATACCAACTCCGGATCGCGTCACAAGGCAGAGCAAGCGCGCAGCGACGACCGGGGGCTGTATCAGTAGTGCAGCCAGGCAGCAACGCCCAGCGCGATGCCCAGCGTGCTGATGCCGTACACCGCGTACTCCGTCCAGCGCCGCTTGGTCAGCAGCGCGATCGCCGCCATCGCGATCGAGATCGACAGCGCGGTGGTCGCCTGCGCCCAGCGGTGGTGCTGGTGCATCTGCTCCTCGCTCTGCTTGTCGAAGGCGGTCGACTCATCTTCCAGCTTCTTGGCCGCCGTCATGATCTCGGCCTTCTCGGTCTTGTAGCGCTTGATCTCTTCGGCGTAGAACGCGCGCCGGCCCTCGGGCGCCAGCTCGACCGCCAGCTCGGCCAGGTTCTGCTTGCTGCTCTTGGCCTGGTAGTAGTTCCACTGGTTCGACGCCTCGGTCTTCTTGATCGCGGCGTCGTTCTTGTAGAGCCCCGCGTTGGCCTGCGTCGCGCCGCCCATGTACGAGAAGATCGCGCCGACCGTCGCGAGGATCGCGGTGATCACCGCCAGCTGGCCGGCATGGCCGTCGGGGTTGTGCTGGGCCGCGTGCTCCAATTCGTGGTCGTGCGGGCCATGGACGTGGAAACCGTGTTCGGACATGTCATCCTCCTCGTTGTTGTGGCGACGTGGTGCGGCGGTAGGTGACCCAGCGGTAGCGCAGGCCGCCCTCGCTGGTCTGGAAATCGCCGGGCTCGGCGCTGAACTGCGCACGGTCCCAGGCGGGGAAGAAGACATCGGCGTCGAAGTCGGCGTCGATCTCGGTCAGGATCAGCTCGTCGGCCAGCGGCAGCGCCTCGCGGTAGATCTCGCTGCCGCCGATCACGAAGGCCTTGGGCACGTCGCGCACCAGCGCGAGGGCCTCCGCCAGCGAGCCGGCACGCTCGGCGCCCGCGGCCTGCCAGTGCGGGTTGCGGGTGATCACGATGTTGCGGCGCCCGGGCAGCGGGCGGCCGATCGAATCCCAGGTCTTGCGGCCCATCAGCACCGGCGCGCCGAGCGTGGTGCGCTTGAAGAACTTCAGGTCTTCGGAGATGTGGCACAGCAGCGCGTTGCCGCGGCCGATCGCACCCTGGCGGGCGACGGCGGCGATCACGCAGAGGAGCGGTCGTGAAGGGGGCGTGGGCGTCATGGGCAGCGATTGTCGCCGCGGCGGGCGGGCGCTTTGTGTCAGCCCGGCATCGCCGCATCCCGTCCATTCGTCAGGTGCTGCTGCATCAGCTGCTGCACCTTGGCGTCATCGCGCGCCTTCAGCGCGGCCATGATCCGGCGATGCTCCTTCAGCGAGGCGTCCAGCCTCCCCTGCTTGAACAGCGAGTGGTGCCGGTTCAGCTTCATCACCTTGCGCAGGTCGGTCACCAGCTGGTGGCGCCAGCGGTTGCCGGCAATCTCGAGCAGCCGCAGGTGGAACTGCTCGTTGGCCCGGAAGAAGGCATCGCGGTCGGCCACGCTGTCTTCCAGCGCCTGGTGCAGCGCCTGCAACTCGCCCAGCTGCGCATCGGTGGCGCTGCGCGCGGCCTCTGCCGCGGCATCGCTCTCGAGCAGCGACAGCAGGTGGAACACCTCGGCCAGGTCGCGCTCGGAGACCTCGGTGACGTAGGCGCCGCGGCGCAGCTTCATCGTCACCAGGCCCTCGGCCGCCAGCACCTTCAGCGCCTCGCGCAGCGGCGTGCGGCTGATGCCGTACTCGGCCGTCAGGGCTTGCTCGTCGATCCAGCTGCCGGGCGCCAGCGTGTGCGCCATGATGCGCGCACGCAGCCGCTCGGCCACCTGCTCGTAGAGCGCCTGGGTGGCCGGCAACGCCGCGCTGGAAGAAGAAGCTCTGGACATATAATTCAATTTTGAATTATGGACGACGCTCGCCGGGTCGTCCAGCGGAGACGGCCCATGCCTGACGACACGCTGTTGAATTCCGATGCCTTGCCCGCGTGGCAGAAGGCCGCGGCCAGGTCGGCGCCGGGCGGCCGGGTCGATGCGCTCGACTGGGTGACGCCGGAGGGCATCCGGGTCAAGCCGCTGTACACCGCGGCCGACACGCGCGGGCTGCCGTACACCGACACGCTGCCCGGCTTCGCGCCCTTCGTGCGCGGGCCGCAGGCGACGATGTACGCGGTGCGGCCGTGGACGATCCGCCAGTACGCCGGCTTCTCCACCGCCGAGGCCTCGAACGCGTTCTACCGCAAGGCGCTCGAAGCCGGCGCGCAGGGCGTCAGCGTCGCGTTCGACCTGGCCACGCACCGCGGCTACGACAGCGACCATCCGCGCGTGACCGGCGACGTCGGCAAGGCGGGCGTCGCGATCGACAGCGTCGAGGACATGAAGATCCTGTTCGACGGCATCCCGCTCGACAAGGTGTCGGTGTCGATGACGATGAACGGCGCGGTGCTCCCGGTGCTGGCCGGCTACGTGGTGGCGGCCGAGGAGCAGGGCGTGCCGCAGGAGCAGCTGAGCGGGACCATCCAGAACGACATCCTCAAGGAGTTCATGGTCCGCAACACCTACATCTTCCCGCCCGAGCCGAGCATGCGGGTGATCGGCGACATCATCGCGTACACCGCGAAGAAGATGCCGAAGTTCAACTCGATCAGCATCAGCGGCTACCACATGCAGGAGGCCGGCGCGAACCAGGCGCTGGAGCTGGCCTTCACGCTGGCCGACGGCAAGGAGTACGTGAAGACGGCACTGGCCAAGGGGCTGGACGTCGACGAGTTCGCCGGGCGGCTGAGCTTCTTCTGGGCTGTCGGGATGAACTTCTACCTCGAGGTGGCCAAGATGCGCGCGGCGCGGTTGCTGTGGTGGCGCATCATGACCGGCTTCGGCGCGAAGAACCCGAAGAGCCTGATGCTGCGCACGCACTGCCAGACCTCGGGCTGGAGCCTGACCGAGCAGGACCCGTACAACAACGTCGTGCGCACGACGATCGAGGCGATGGCGGCGGTGTTCGGCGGCACGCAGAGCCTGCACACCAATGCGCTCGACGAGGCCATCGCGCTGCCCACCGACTTCAGCGCACGCATCGCGCGCAACACGCAGCTGATCATCCAGGAAGAGACGCACATCACGAGCGTGGTCGACCCGTGGGCCGGCAGCTACATGATGGAGAAGCTGACGCAGGACATGGCGGACGCGGCCTGGGCGTTGATCGAGGAGGTCGACGCGATGGGCGGCATGGTGAAGGCGGTGGACAGCGGCTGGGCCAAGCTGAAGATCGAGGCCAGCGCGGCCGAGAAGCAGGCGCGCATCGATTCGGGCCGCGACGTGATCGTCGGCGTCAACAAGTACAAGCTGAAGCAGGAGGATCCGATCGAGATCCTCGACATCGACAACCACGCGGTGCGCGAGAACCAGCTGAAGCGGCTGGCCCAGGTGCGCGCGGCGCGCGATGCGGCGGCGGTGCAGCGCACGCTGGCGGCGCTGGGTGCGTGTGCGGCCGGCGGCGAGGGCAACCTGCTCGCGCTCGCGATCGACGCGATCCGCGCGCGCGCGACGGTGGGCGAGGTCAGCGACGCGCTCGAGAAGGTCTGGGGGCGCCACCGCGCCGATACGCAAAAGGTGACCGGTGTGTATGCAGCAGCCTATGACAGTGCCGAGGGATGGGCCAAGCTCCAGCAGGAGATCGCCGAGTTCGCGCAAGAACAGGGACGCCGCCCGCGCGTGATGATCGCCAAGCTGGGGCAGGACGGGCACGACCGCGGCGCCAAGGTGGTGGCGACGGCGTTCGCCGACCTGGGCTTCGACGTCGACATGGGGCCGCTGTTCCAGACCGCCGAGGAATGCGCGCGCCAGGCGATCGAGAACGACGTGCACGCGGTGGGCGTCAGCACGCTGGCGGCGGGGCACAAGACGCTGGTGCCGGCGATCATCGAATCGCTGAAGGCGCAGGGCGCGGACGACATCATCGTGTTCGTCGGCGGCGTGGTCCCGCGGCAGGACTACGACTTCCTGTACGCGGCTGGCGTGAAGGGGATCTACGGGCCGGGTACGCCGATCCCGGCCAGCGCGAAGGATGTGCTGGAGCAGATCCGCAAGGCAGTGGCGGGCTGAGCGCGAGTCCTTGTGAAGCCGTTCTTCG
This sequence comes from Rhizobacter sp. P2_D12, assembly GCF_056404395.1. Lineage (NCBI taxonomy): Bacteria > Pseudomonadati > Pseudomonadota > Betaproteobacteria > Burkholderiales > Sphaerotilaceae > Rhizobacter > Rhizobacter sp. P2_D12. The sequence goes on from NZ_JBFUEB010000080.1 coordinate 11,351, forward strand.
TCTACATGCTGCGCTGCGCGGATGGCAGCTTCTATGTCGGGCATACCGATGAGCTGGAGCGCCGTGTCGCGCAGCACCAGGCGGGCGAGATTCCCGGGTACACGCATGAGCGGCGGCCGGTGGAACTCGCGTGGATGCAGGAGGTGGCCACGCGGGATGAAGCGTTGGCCGGCGAGTTGCGCGTGAAGGGGTGGAGCCGGGCGAAGAAGCAGGCGCTGATCGACGGGGATTGGGCGCGCGTGTCGGCGTTGGCGCGGTCCGGGCAGGGGCTTCGACAAGCTCAGCCCGGCCMTTCGACAAGCTCGGGGCGAGCAGGGGGGAATGCCGTTCGCCCTGAGCCTGTCGAAGGGTCTGCACCGAGCGGCACGGGGCTTCGACAAGCTCAGCCCGGCTCTTCGACAAGCTCAGGGCGAGCGGGAGGGGATGCCGTTCGCCCTGAGCCTGTCGAAGGGCCCGCGCATGCCGATGCCTCCCTGCTCCAAGGCGTCCTCGCCCACCAGCGACGCGCCATTGCCAAGTCCATCACCCTGCTCGAATCCACCCGCCCCGACCACCGCCTGCGCGCCGATGCGCTCCTCAACGCGCTGCTGCCCCACACCGGGCGCGCGCTGCGCCTGGGCATCTCCGGCGTTCCCGGCGTCGGCAAGTCGACCTTCATCGAGGCCTTCGGCCTGTTCCTGATCGCGCAGGGCCACCGCGTCGCCGTGCTCACCGTCGATCCGTCGTCCACCGTCTCCGGCGGCTCCATCCTCGGCGACAAGACGCGCATGGAGCAGCTGTCCGTCAACGACGCCGCCTACATCCGCCCCAGCCCCTCGTCCGGCACCCTCGGCGGCGTCGCCGAGAAGACCCGCGAAGCCATGCTCGTCTGCGAGGCTGCCGGCCACGACGTCGTGATCGTCGAGACCGTCGGCGTCGGGCAGAGCGAGACGGCGGTCGCCAGCATGACCGACCTGTTCGTGCTGCTGCAGCTGCCCAACGCCGGCGACGACCTGCAGGCGATCAAGAAGGGCGTGATGGAGCTGGCCGACCTGGTCGTCATCAACAAATCCGACCTCGATTCCGTCGCTGCGACGCGCGCCGAGGCCCAGATCACCAGCGCGTTGCGCGTCTTCAGCTTCCACGGCCGGCCCGGCCAGGCACCGCCTGCGCGCGTGATGCAGGTGAGCGCGCTGAAGGCCCAGGGCATCGCCGACTTCTGGCAGCGCGTGCGGCAGTTCGCCGACGAGCGCCGCGCCAGCGGCGAGTTCGACAAGCGCCGCCGGCACCAGGCGCAGGCCTGGATGTGGGACCTGATCCACGCCCGGCTGCATGCCGACTTCAAGCGCCACCCGCGCGTGCACCATGCACTGCCGGGCCTCGTCGACGACGTCAACGCGGCCCGCGTCGCACCGTCGTCGGCCGCGCACGCATTGCTGCGCCTCTTCACATCCGAAGCATCCGAAAACCCCTCCGGAGACACCTGACATGCACGACATCCTCGAACAACTCGAAGCCAAGCGGGCGCTGGCCCGGCTGGGCGGCGGCGACAAGCGCATCGCGGCGCAGCACGGCAAGGGCAAGCTGACCGCGCGCGAGCGCCTCGAGCTGCTGCTCGACGAAGGCACCTTCGAGGAATGGGACATGTTCGTCGAGCACCGCTGCCACGACTTCGGCATGGCCGACAACAAGGTCCCCGGCGACGGCGTCGTCACCGGCTACGGCATGATCAACGGCCGCCTGGTGTTCGTCTTCAGCCAGGACTTCACCGTCTTCGGCGGCGCGCTCTCCGAGGCCCACGCCGAGAAGATCTGCAAGGTGATGGACCAGGCGATGAAGGTGGGCGCGCCGGTGATCGGCCTGAACGACTCGGGCGGCGCGCGCATCCAGGAGGGCGTGGCCTCGCTCGGCGGCTATGCCGAGGTGTTCCAGCGCAACGTGATGGCCTCGGGCGTGGTGCCGCAGATCAGCATGATCATGGGGCCGTGCGCCGGCGGCGCCGTCTACTCGCCGGCCATGACCGACTTCATCTTCATGGTGAAGGACAGCTCGTACATGTTCGTCACCGGCCCCGAGGTCGTGAAGACGGTGACGCATGAAGAGGTGACGGCCGAGGAACTGGGCGGCGCCGCCACCCACACCAGCCGCAGCGGCGTGGCCGACCTGGCGTTCGAGAACGACGTCGATGCGCTCGCGATGCTGCGCCGGCTCTACAACTACCTGCCGCTGAACAACCGCGAGAAAGCGCCGGTGCGGCCGAGCAACGACCCGGCCGAGCGCATCGACCTGTCGCTGGACACGCTGGTGCCCGACAACCCGAACAAGCCCTACGACATGAAGGAGCTGATCGTGAAGACCGCCGACGACGGCGACTTCTTCGAGCTGCAGCCCGAGTACGCGAAGAACATCATCATCGGCTTCTGCCGCATGGAGGGCCAGACGGTGGGCGTGGTCGCCAACCAGCCGCTGGTGCTGGCCGGCTGCCTGGACATCAAGAGCAGCATCAAGGCGGCGCGCTTCGTGCGCTTCTGCGATGCGTTCAACATCCCGGTCGTCACCTTCGTCGACGTGCCGGGCTTCATGCCGGGCACGAGCCAGGAGTACGGCGGCATCATCAAGCACGGCGCCAAGCTGCTCTACGCCTACGCCGAGTGCACGGTGCCGAAGATCACCGTGATCACGCGCAAGGCCTATGGCGGCGCCTACGACGTGATGAGCTCCAAGCACCTGCGCGGCGACGTCAACTTCGCGTGGCCGAACGCCGAGATCGCGGTGATGGGTGCGAAGGGCGCGGTCGAGATCATCTTCCGCGACGAAAAGGGCGATCCGGCGCGGCTCGCGGCGCGCGAGGCCGAGTACAAGGCCAAGTTCGCCAACCCGTTCGTCGCCGGGGCCCGCGGCTTCATCGACGACGTGATCCAGCCGCACGAGACGCGCAAGCGCATCTGCCGCTCGCTGGTGATGCTGCGCAACAAGAAGATCGAGAACCCGTGGCGCAAGCACGGGAACATCCCGCTGTGAGGAGCGCCAAGATGTTCACCAAGATCCTGATCGCCAACCGCGGCGAGATCGCCTGCCGCGTGATCCATACCGCGAAGAAGATGGGCATCCAGACGGTCGCCGTCTACTCCGATGCCGACCGCGATGCGCGCCACGTCGAGCTGGCCGACGAAGCCGTGCACATCGGCCCGGCGCCGTCGCGCGAGTCCTACCTGGTGATGGACAAGATCATCGCCGCCTGCAAGGAGACCGGTGCGCAGGCCGTGCACCCCGGCTACGGCTTCCTCAGCGAGAACGAGGAGTTCGCGCGCCGTGTCGAGGAACAAGGCATCGTCTTCATCGGCCCCAAGCATGCGTCCATCGCCGCGATGGGCGACAAGATCGCGTCGAAGAAGCTGGCCGCGGCCGCCAAGGTCAACACGATCCCGGGCCACAACGCCGCCATCGACACCGCGCAGCACGCGGTCGAGATCGCCCGCGGCATCGGCTACCCGGTGATGATCAAGGCGAGCGCCGGCGGCGGCGGCAAGGGCCTGCGCGTCGCCTTCAACGACAAGGAGGCGCTCGAGGGCTTCACCGCGTGCCAGAACGAAGCCCGCAACAGCTTCGGCGACGACCGCGTCTTCATCGAGAAGTTCGTCGAGGAGCCGCGCCACATCGAGATCCAGGTGCTGGGCGATGCGCACGGCAACACCGTCTACCTGTGGGAGCGCGAGTGCTCGATCCAGCGCCGCCACCAGAAGGTGATCGAGGAGGCGCCCAGCCCCTTCCTCGACGAGAAGACCCGAAAGGCGATGGGCGAGCAGGCGGTGGCGCTCGCGAAGGCGGTCAACTACCAGTCGGCCGGCACGGTGGAGTTCGTGGTCGGCAAGGACAAGGGCTTCTACTTTCTCGAGATGAACACCCGGCTGCAGGTGGAGCATCCGGTGACCGAAGGCATCACCGGGCTCGACCTGGTGGAGCTGATGATCCGCGTGGCGGCCGGCGAGAAGCTGCCGTTCACGCAATCGCAGATCCGGCGCGACGGCTGGGCGATGGAGTGCCGCATCAACGCCGAGGACCCGTTCCGCAACTTCCTGCCGTCCACCGGTCGGCTGGTGCGCTACCTGACACCGGCGCAGCAGGGCGGCGTGCGCGTGGACACCGGTGTCTACGAGGGCGGCGAGATCCCGATGTTCTACGACTCGATGATCGCCAAGCTGATCGTGCACGGCACCGATCGCGCGGACGCGATCGCGAAGATGCGCGAGGCGCTGAACGGCTTCGCGATCCGCGGCATCAACTCGAACATTCCGTTCCAGGCGGCGCTGCTGGCGCACCCGAAGTTCGTCGCCGGCGACTTCAACACCGGCTTCATCGCCGAGCATTTCCCGAAGGGCTTCTCGGCCGACCTGGTGCAGCACGACGACCCGATGTTCCTGCGCGCGCTGGCCGCGATCGCGAACCGGCAGCACCTGGAGCGCGCGGCGCGCATCAGCGGGCAGATGCCGGGGCACGAGTTCCAGGTCGACGAGGATTTCGTCGTCGTCGTGCCGCTCGGCGAAGGGCGCAGCGAGCGCACCGCGCTGACGGTGCGACCGCAGGGCGGGGGCTACGAGGTGCGGGTCGGCGAGGCGCACTACCTGGTCGAGTTCGATTCCAACCTGCGCGACCTGGTGATCCACGGCCATTGCAACGGCAAGCCCTTCGTCGCGCAGATCGAGCGGCTGGGCCTGCCGTACCGCGTGTCGCACGATGGCGCGTCGATCGAGGCCCGGGTGCTGGCGCCGCGCGTGGCCGAGCTGCACGCGCTGATGCCGTTCAAGGCGCCCCCCGACCTGTCGAAGTTCCTGCTGTCGCCGATGCCGGGGCTGCTGGTCGACGTCGCGGTCGTGCCCGGCCAGCAGGTGCGCGCCGGCGAGCGGCTCGCGACCATCGAGGCGATGAAGATGGAGAACATCCTGGTGGCCACGCAGGACGGCGTCGTGGCCGAGGTGTCGGCGGCCAAGGGCGAGAGCCTGGCCGTCGACCAGGTGATCATCCGGTTCGAATGAAACGATGCCAATCCGGGATTCAAGGACCTGACATGACCGCACGCCCCTTCAAAGTCCTCGGCATCCAGCAGGTCGCCATCGGTGGCCCGAGCAAGGACCGCCTGCGCACCCTCTGGGTCGACAAGCTCGGCCTCGAGGTCACCGGCAACTTCGTCAGCGAGCGCGAGAACGTCGACGAGGACATCTGCGCGATGGGCCGCGGCGCGTTCAAGGTCGAGGTCGACCTGATGCAGCCGCTCGACCCCGACAGGAAGCCCGCGGTCCACACCACGCCGCTGAACCACGTCGGACTGTGGATCGACGACCTGCCGCGCGCGGTGGAGTGGCTCACGGCCAACGGCGTGCGCTTCGCACCCGGCGGCATCCGCAAGGGCGCGGCCGGCCACGACATCTGCTTCGTGCACCCGAAGAGCAACGACGAGTTCCCGGTGGCGGGCGAGGGCGTGCTGATCGAGCTGGTGCAGGCACCGCCGGAGATCGTCGCGGCGCTGGGCTGAGCGCCGGGTTTCGTTTGTCAAACCTTGACCCGGGATCGTTCCGTCAAGACTTGCTCAAGCCTTCGTCATGACGGCCGGCGCGCCGGCCGGTCAAATCGCCGGTTTGGCCGTGCCCGTGCCCTCGCGATGACGATGAACACCGATGAACTCCTGGCTGCGGCGGAAGTGCTGCTGTCGACCAGCACCCGTTTCGGGGATCTGCCGGTGCATGACGACGACGCCGTGGCCGCGTCGCTGCAATGCATGCTCTCGGCCCTCATCCTGACCAAGGTCGCCAAGCACCTGCTGGCCGGCGTCGAGCCGTCGACCGCGCTGCGCCTGGCTGCTCTCGGCACGGCGCAGATGCAGCAGCAGCGGGTCGCCACCGTGGCGATGCTGGCGCGCCTGATGCGCGATGGCCAGGACGCCGACGCCTGAGCTGCGCCGGCGGGCCTGCCCGCGATCGTCACGCCGGCGCGGGGTATGAACGCCGCACGCGCCAGTGACATTCCTTCCCGAAACATCCTCAAGTCCGGGGCCAGGCCGGACGATATGGCGGACAGGAAATGGAGTCGCCATGAGAAAGTTCGCAGATTTGGGGATCGGTACGCGCCTGGCGGTGGGTTTCGCCGCGGTGACGACCCTGCTCGTGGCCGTTGCCGCCATCGGCTTCAGCGGCATCGAGGTCGTCGACGACCACGCCGAAGTGATCCTGCACGACCGCTACGCCAAGGTGGCGCTGGCGCACACCATCGAGAACGAGGTCAACCGGCAGTCGCGGGCGCTGCGCACCGCGCTGATCGCCTCGGATGCGGCCATCGCCCGCGCCGAGCTGGCCAAGCTGGAGCAATCCGCGCCCGTGGTCGCCAAGGCCGTCGAGCGCCTGGAGGCGACCATCCATACCGACAAGGGCAAGGCGGCGCTGCAGGCGATGGAGCAGGCGCGCAATGCCTTCAAGGCGCGCGAGCACGAGGTGGTCGAGATGATCCGGGGCGGCAAGATCGAGGACGGCCGCAACCACCTGGTCGCCGCGGTCCTGCCGGTGCAGAACGCCTACCTGGCGGCGATCGAGGCCTTCGCGCAGACGCAGGTCGACGGCATGGAGCAGTTCGGCGAGGAAGCGGCCCGCACGGCGCACCGCGCGGGGATGCTGCTGGTATCGCTGTCGGTGCTGGCCGCCGTGCTGGCCGCCGCCATCGGCGTCTGGCTCACGCGCTCGATCACCGTGCCGATCTCAGAGGCGGTGCAGGTCGCGCGCACCGTGGCCGCGGGCGACCTGAGCTCGGTGATCCGGGTGCGCAGCCGCGACGAGACCGGCCAGCTGATGGCGGCGCTGCAGTCGATGAACGACAGCCTGGCCGGCATCGTCAGCCAGGTTCGCCAGAGCAGCGATTCGATCGCGACCGGCTCGACGCAGATCGCCAACGGCAATGCCGACCTGTCGCAGCGCACCGACGAGCAGGCGTCGAACCTGCAGCAGACGGCGGCCTCGATGGAGCAGATCACCGCGACGGTGCGGCAGAGCGCCGACGCGGCGAACGCGGCGTCCGAGCTGGCGAACACCGCCAGCGTCGCGGCCACCCGGGGCGGCGGCGCGGTGGCCGAGGTGGCCCGCACGATGCAGGACATCACCGCGAACTCGCGCCGCATCGAAGACATCACCGGCGTCATCGACGGCATCGCATTCCAGACCAACATCCTGGCCTTGAATGCGGCCGTCGAGGCGGCACGGGCCGGCGAGCAGGGCCGCGGCTTCGCGGTCGTCGCCGGCGAGGTGCGCACGCTGGCGCAGCGCGCCGCGACGGCGGCCAAGGAAATCAAGCAGCTGATCGGCGAGAGCGTCCGCTGCGTCGAGACCGGCGCGCAGCGTGTCGGCGCGGCCGAATCGACGATGGGCGAGATCGTCGGCCACGTGAAGGAAGTGGCTCAGCTGGTTGCCGGCATCGGCACCGCGACGCGCGAGCAGACCACCGGCATCGGGCAGGTCAGCGATGCGGTCAGCCAGCTCGACCAGGTGACGCAGCAGAATGCCGCGCTGGTCGAGGAATCGGCCGCGGCGGCCGACAGCCTCAGCCAGCAGGCGTCGCGGCTGGCCGAGGTGGTGCGCACCTTCAGGTTGGCGGCCTGAGACGCGGCTCGCGGCGATCGCTCAGACGGCGACCGGCGCCTTGATCGCCGGGTGGTGCTCGTAGCCCACGACCTCGAAGTCGTCGTACTCGTAGCCGAAGATCGAGTCCGGCTTGCGGCGGATCTTCAGCGTCGGGTAGGGGTGGGGCGCGCGCGTCAGCTGCAGCGCCACCTGCTCGGCGTGGTTGCTGTAGATGTGGCAGTCGCCGCCGGTCCAGATGAAATCGCCGACGGCCAGGTCGCACTGCTGCGCCACCATGTGGGTCAGCAGGGCATAGCTCGCGATGTTGAACGGCACGCCGAGGAAGATGTCGGCGCTGCGCTGGTAGAGCTGGCAACTGAGCTTGCCATCGGCGACGTAGAACTGGAAGAAGGCGTGGCAGGGCGCGAGCGCCATCTTCGGCAGGTCGGCCACGTTCCAGGCGCTGACGATGATGCGGCGCGAGTCGGGGTTGCTCTTCAGCGTCTTGATGACCTCGGCGATCTGGTCGACGTGGCCGCCATCGGGCGTCGGCCAGCTGCGCCATTGCACGCCGTAGACCGGGCCCAGGTCGCCGTCAGCGCGCGCCCACTCGTCCCAGATCGTCACGCCGCGTTCCTGCAGCCAGCGCGCATTGCCGTCGCCGCGCAGGAACCACAGCAGCTCCAGGATGATGGACTTCAGGTGCACCTTCTTGGTCGTCACCAGCGGGAAGCCTTCGTTCAGGTCGAAGCGCATCTGGTGGCCGAACACACTGCGCGTGCCGGTGCCGGTGCGGTCCGCCTTGAGCACGCCGTGCTCGTTGACGTGGCGCATGAAGTCTTCGTACTGGGAGCGGATCGGGCGGGTCACGGCGGGGCTTTCGTTGGAAGCCGTGATTATTTCATGCAGCCCGGATGCCCATCCGGGTCGGCCGCTCCCGGATTGGCATCCGGGCTACGAAACTCAACCCTGCCCCGGTTCGCGCAGGAAGAGCTCCACGCGACGGTTCTTCGCCCGGCCGGCTTCGGTGCCGTTGTCGGCCACCGGCTCGCGCTCGCCGTGGCCGGCGGTCTCGATGCGGCTCGCGGCGACGCCGCGCGTGCTCAGGTAGTCGCGCACGCTGTGCGCCCGCTCCAGCGACAGCGGATTGTTGATCGCGTCCGAACCGGTGTTGTCGGTGTGGCCGACGATGCTCAGGCGCACGTTCGGGTCGTTCTTCAGGCTCTCGGCGAACGGGTCGAGCACCGCGCGCAACTCGGGCTTGATGGTTGCGCTGCCGGTCGAGAACGAGACGTCGTTCGGCACGTTCAGCTTCAGCTGGTTGTCGGCGGTGCGGGTCACTTCGACGCCGGTGCCCTTGGTGGCCTGCTCCATCTGGGCGCGGCGTTCTTCCTGCCGCTTCGACCAGACGTTGCCGACCACCGCGCCGAGCGCGCCGCCGATGACCGCGCCGGTGCCGGCCTTGCCGCCGGTGACCGAGCCGAGCACGGCACCGGCCGCTGCGCCGGCGCCGGCGCCGACGGCCGTGCCCTTCTGGCGTTCACTCATGTTCTCGCAGCCGGCCAGCAGCACGGCAGCGGCGCTGACGGTGACGGCAGCCAGGCGCAAAGAGGTCAGGCGAAGAGCGGGGTGGGTGTTCATGTTGTTTCTCCTTCAAAGGGGGCACGAGCGGATGCAAAGTATCCGCCTCGCGAATGACAGGTTCTGTCGGACCGCAGTAACAGTTGATGTCGGCGTGTGCCTACACCACCTACAGGTCGAACTGCAGCGCCGCCAGCCGCGCATAGAGGCCGCCGGCCGCGGCAAGTTCCGCGTGCGTGCCGGTCTCGACGATGCGGCCGTGCTCCATCACGACGATGCGGTCGGCGCGCTGCACCGTCGCCAGGCGGTGCGCGATCACCAGCGTCGTGCGGTCCTTCATCGCCGATTCGAGCGCGGCCTGCACCATGCGCTCGCTCTCGGCATCGAGCGCGCTGGTGGCCTCGTCCAGCAGCAGCAGCGGCGGATTCTTCAGCATCGCCCGCGCGATGCTGATGCGCTGCCGTTGCCCGCCCGACAGGCGCACGCCGCGCTCGCCGAGGAAGGTCTCGTAACCCTCGGGCAGCGCGCTGATGAAATCGTCCGCGAACGCGGCGCGCGCCGCCGCCTTCACCTCGTCGTCGCTCGCGCCGGGCCGGCCGTAGCGGATGTTCTCCATCGCGTTGGCCGAGAAGATCACGCTGTCCTGCGGCACGATGCCGATGCGCCCGCGCAAGGCTTCGAGCGCGCAGTCCCTGACGCTCACGCCATCGACCGTCACGCGGCCTTCGGCCGCGTCGTAGAAGCGCAGCAGCAGCTGGAACACCGTGCTCTTGCCGGCACCGCTCGGCCCCACCAGCGCCACCGTCTCGCCGGGCCGCACCTGCAGCGTGAACTCGGCCAGCGCCGCATGCTGCGGCCGCGACGGATAGCGGAAGCCGATGTTCTCGAGGCTCACCGACGAGCCGCCCTGCGTGGCCGGCAGCGCCACCGGCTGCGCCGGCGACGTGATCGGCGAACGCGTGGCCAGCAGCTCCATCAGCCGCTCGGTCGCGCCGGCGGCGCGCAGCAGGTCGCCGTACACCTCGGCCAGCACCGCCACCGAGCTGACGAGGATGATCACGTAGACCACCGTCTGCCCCAGGTGCCCGGCGCTGATCTGCCCGGCGATCACCGCCTGCGTGCCCTGGTACAGGCCCCACAGCAGCGCGCCGAAGGTGGCGGTGATGATGAAGGCGACCAGCCCCGAGCGCACCCGCGTGCGGCGCACCGCGGTGGCGAAGGCGTTCTCGGTCGCGGCAGCGAAGCGCTGCGCCTCGCGCGCTTCCTGCGTGTAGCTCTGCACCACCGGCACCGCGTTCAGCACCTCGGCGGCGATCGCGCTCGAATCGGCGACCCGGTCCTGGCTGGCGCGCGACAGCTTGCGCACGCGCCGCCCGAAGTACAGCGACGGCAGCACCACGATCACCAGGATGCCCAGCACCTGCGTCATCACCAGCGGGTTGGTGATGACCAGCATCAGCATCGCGCCCAGGCCCATCACCGTGTTGCGCAGGCCCATGCTCAGGCTGGAGCCGACCACCGTCTGCACCAGCGTGGTGTCGGTCGTCAGCCGCGACAGCACTTCGCCGGTCTGGGTGGTTTCGAAGAACTCGGGGCTTTGCTCGACCACGTGGGCATACACCGCGCTGCGCAGGTCGGCCGTCACGCGCTCGCCCAGCCAGGTCACCATGTAGAAGCGCGCCGCCGAGAACACGCCGAGCGCCGCGCCCACGCCGAACAGCGCGAAGAAGTGGCCGCGCAGCGCCAGCAGCCGCGCGCCGGGCTCGGCCGCGACCAGCCCCTGGTCGATCAGCGACTTCAGCGCCGCCGGGAACACCAGCGTCGCCACCGCCGCCAGCACCAGGAACACCACCGACAGCGCGATGCGCCCCCAGTAGGGCCGCAGGAACGGCAACAGGCCGCGCAGCGACTTGACGTCGCGGGCCGGCGGGGGCGTGGCCGCATCGGCGGCAGAGGGCAGGGGAATGCTGGACATGATGAACCGTGAGCAGGACGCCACGGAATGTAGCACTGGGCAAATGCAGCCTTGACAATCAATGCCTGGGCAATTAAAGTCCAGGCATCGAGTCTGAGTGATACCCGCCGYGAGCCGACCCCTTGCCCCCGCTGAGTTCTATTCCTCGCAGGCGTATTGCGCCGAGGAGAGCGTCGGCTACCTGATGAAACGCATCATGCTGTCCATCAGCAGCCAGGTCGACGGCAAGCTGGGCGAGCACGGCCTGACCAGCGCGCAGTGGGGCCCCCTCTTCAAGATCCGGCAGTCCGGCCACGGCAAGGCCACGGTGGCCGAGCTGGCGCGCTGGCTGCAGTCGGATGCCGGCGCCACCACGCGGCTGCTGGATCGCCTGGAGAAGAAGGGCCTGTGCAAGCGCGTGCGCAGCACCGAAGACCGCCGCGTCGTCGAGGTCGAGCTGACCCCCGACGGCGAAGCGGCCATCGCCGAGGTRCCGGCCGTGCTGGCCGAGGTGCTCAACGCGCACCTGGCGGGTTTCTCGAAGACCGAATGGCAGGCGTTGCGGGTCTACCTGGAACGCATGCTGGCCAATGGCGACGCGATGCGCGAAGCCGCCGGCAACGCCGCCACCGCCAACACCCCCTGAACCGAACAAGACCGAACGAGGTGGACCATGTCGTCCCAATGCTTGCCTGAGCAAATACAGCCGAAACAATCATCTGACAGAAAGTCTGTTCTCATGTCCGCCCTGCATCAGCTTCCCTCCCTCGACACGTTGCGGCGTCACCGTGAGCTGCCGGCGCTGACCGCGCTGGTGGTGGCGTTGGCGTCGACGCTGGTGCTGACGCTGGCCGGTTGTGCCAGCACCAACGGCATCGCGCCGTCGGCGAAGCTGGTCGAGCCGGCGGCCGTCGGCCTGGCGGCTGATGGCGCTCCCGCCCCGGTGATCGGTGCCGACTGGTGGCAGGCCTTCGGCGACAGCACGCTGAACGGCCTGGTCGACCAGGCGCTGGCCGGCAGCCCGAACCTGAAGGCGGCGCAGGCGCGCATCGTGCGCGCGCAGGCCGCGATCGAGAACGTGCAGGCGAACGACGGCCTGCAGGTGACCGGCCAGTTCGACGCGACGCGCCAGCGCTTCACCGAAACCGGGCTGGTCCCGCCGCCGATCGGCGGCACGATGCAGACCACCGCGACGCTGCAGGCCGGCGCTTCGTGGGAGTTCGACTTCTTCGGCCGCAACCGCGCCGCGCTCGACGCCGCCCTCGGCACGCAGCGGGCGCAGCAGGCCGAGGTGCAGGCCGCGCGCGTGCTGCTGGCCGCCAACGTGTCGCGCAACTACGTGCAGCTGGCGCGGCTGCTGGAACAGCGCGACGTCGCCACGCGCTCGCTGAAGCAGCGCGACGACATCCTCGGGCTGATCCGCCAGCGCGTGCAGGCCGGCCTGGACACCACGGTCGAGCTGCGCCAGGGCGAAGGCTCGCTGCCCGAAACCCGCCAGCAGATCGAGGCGCTGGACGAGCAGATCGCGCTGGCGCGCCATGCACTGGCCGCGCTGACGGCGCAGGGCCCGAACGCGCTCGATGCATTGAGCCCGCGCCTGCAGCCGGTTCAGGCCGTGCCGCTGCCGGCCAGCGTGCCGGCCGACCTGCTGGGCCGCCGTGCCGACATCAGCGCCGCACGCTGGCGCGTCGAAGCCGCCACCAGCGACGTCACGTCGGCACGCGCGCAGTTCTACCCGAACGTCAGCCTGACCGGCTTCGCCGGCTTCTCGAGCATCGGCCTGGACAACCTGCTCAAGTCCGACAGCCAGCAGTACGGCATCGGCCCGGCGATCCGCCTGCCGATCTTCGACGCCGGCCGGCTGCGCGCCAACCTGCGCGGCAAGTCGGCCGACCTCGACGTCGCGATCGAGAGCTACAACGCCGCCGTGCTCGACGCGGTGCGCGACGTGGCCGACCAGATCAGCTCGCTGCAGTCGATCGAGCGCCAGCAGAAGGAACAGGCCAGCGCGCAGGCCTCGGCCGAAGCCGCCTACGACATCGCGACGCAGCGCTACAAGGCCGGTCTCGGCACCTACCTGGTGGTGCTGAACGCCGAAGCCAGCGTGCTGAACCAGCGCCGCCTGGCCACCGACCTGAAGGCCCGGGCCCTGGACACGCAGGTCGCGCTGATCCGCTCGCTGGGCGGCGGCTACACGACCCCGCCGGTGCGCAGCGCGCTCGCCAGCTGAACCAGACCGATCCGACGAACAACGCAAGATTTCTCCGGAGAACCTTTCATGACCTCCCCGCAAGACAACAACGCTTCCGCTCCCGCCGGCAACCCGGCCCGCAAGAAGGCGCTGACGGCCGTGGCCGCCGCCGTCGCCGTGATCGGCGTGGCCTATGGCGCCTACTACGCGCTGGTGCTGAACCACTACGAGTCCACCGACAACGCCTACGTGCAGGGCAACGTCGTGCAGCTGACGCCGCAGGTCGGCGGCACCGTGCTCGCGATCAACGCCGACGACACCGATTTCGTGAAGGCCGGCCAGCCGCTGGTGAAGCTCGACCCGGCCGACGCGCAGGTCGCGCTCGACCAGGCCGAGGCCCAGCTGGCGCAGACGGTGCGCGAGGTGCGCACGCTGTTCGCCAACAACTCGACGCTGAAGGCGCAGATCGCGCTGCGAGACGCCGACCTGGCCCGTGCGCAGGCCGACCTGGCACGTGCGCAGGACGACGTCACGCGCCGCGCCCCGCTGGTGGCCAGCGGCGCGGTCGGCAAGGAAGAGTTCAACCACGCGAACGCGACGGTCACCGCCGCCAAGAGCGCGGTGGCCGCGGCGCAATCGGCCTCGCTGGCCGCGCGCGAGCAGCTGACGTCCAACCAGGCCCTCACCGACAACACCTCGGTCGAGGAACACCCGAACGTGCAGCGCGCCGCGGCCCGCGTGCGCGAGTCGTACCTGGCGCTGCGCCGCGCCGACCTGCTGGCACCGGTCGACGGCTACGTCGCCAAGCGCAGCGTGCAGGTCGGCCAGCGCGTGCAGGCCGGCGCGCCGCTGATGTCGGTGATCGCGCTGAACCAGGTCTGGGTCGACGCCAACTTCAAGGAAAGCCAGCTGAAGAACCTGCGCATCGGCCAGCCGGTCACGCTGCAGGCCGACGTCTACGGCAAGAAGGTCGAGTACCGCGGCAAGATCGAAGGCCTGGGCGCGGGCACCGGCTCGGCGTTCTCGCTGCTGCCGGCGCAGAACGCCACCGGCAACTGGATCAAGGTGGTGCAGCGCGTGCCGGTGCGTGTCGCGCTCGACCCGAAGGAAGTCGCCGAGCACCCGCTGCGCGTGGGCCTGTCGATGGACGCCAAGGTCGACGTCAGCAACACCGACGGCAAGATGCTGGCCGACGTGCAGCGCACGAGCGCAGTGGCACAGACGGCGGTGTTCGACCTGGTCAACCAGTCGGCCGACGGCGAAGTGCGCAAGATCATCGCCAGCAACCTCGGCCATGCGCTGAAGAGCGACACCAAGGTGGCGCGGCGCAGCGAAGCGGCCGCCCCGGCACGCGCCGCCGAAGGCGAAACGGTGGCCTCGTCGGCCGTCGCCGCCGCGGTCAAGCTGACGCCGGTGAAGCAATAAGCGGAGTTCCTCGATGTCATCCACCACCGCCGATGCGGTGTCCGGCGCCGACGCGCCGGCCCCTGCGCCTGCTCCCGCCGTCCCGGCGCGGCCGCCGGCGGCCCACCCGCCGCTGACGGGCACCCAGCTGATCCTGGGCACGGTCGCGCTGTCGCTGGCCACGTTCATGAACGTGCTCGACAGCTCGATCGCCAACGTCTCCATCCCGGCCATCGCCGGCGACATGGGCGTGAGCCCGAACCAGGGCACCTGGGTCATCACCTCGTTCGGCGTCGCCAACGCGATCTCGGTGCCGCTGACCGGCTGGTTCACGCGCCGCTTCGGCCCGGTGCGGCTGTTCATGGGCAGCATCCTGCTGTTCGTGATCTCGTCGTGGCTGTGCGGCCTCGCGCCGAACATCGAGACGCTGATCGCCTTCCGCGTGCTGCAGGGCCTGGTGGCCGGCCCGATGATCCCGCTGTCGCAGACGCTGCTGCTGGCCAGCTACCCGGCCGCGAAGGCGGGCACCGCGATGGCGATGTGGGCGATGACGGTGCTGGTGGCGCCGGTGGTCGGCCCGCTGCTCGGCGGCTGGATCACCGACAACATCTCGTGGCCGTGGATCTTCTACATCAACATCCCGGTCGGCATCGTCGCGGCGATGTTCACCTGGTCGATCTACCGCACGCGTGACGCCGTGCCGCAGAAGGTGCCGCTCGACTACGTGGGCCTGGGCCTGCTGGTGCTGTGGGTGGGCGCGCTGCAGGTGATGGTGGACAAGGGCAAGGAGCTCGACTGGTTCCAGTCGAGCCAGATCGTGATGCTGGGCGTCATCGCGGTGGTGGGCTTCCTGTTCTTCCTGGCCTGGGAGCTGACCGAGAAGCACCCGATCGTCGACCTGCGGCTGTTCGCGCGGCGCAACTTCTGGCTCGCCACGGTGGCGTTGTCGGTGGGCTACGGGGTGTTCTTCGGCAACGTGGTGCTGATGCCGCTGTGGCTGCAGCAGTACATGGGCTACACCGCCACCTGGGCCGGCATCGCGCTGGCGCCGGTGGGCGTGCTGGCGATCCTGCTGTCGCCGTGGGTGGGCAAGAACATCGGCAAGATCGATCCGCGACGCCTGGGCACGGTCGCCTTCCTCGGCTTCGCGCTGGTGCTGTGGATGCGTTCGCATTTCAACACCCAGGCCGAC
The DNA here is from genome assembly GCF_056404395.1 of Rhizobacter sp. P2_D12. Lineage (NCBI taxonomy): Bacteria > Pseudomonadati > Pseudomonadota > Betaproteobacteria > Burkholderiales > Sphaerotilaceae > Rhizobacter > Rhizobacter sp. P2_D12. Next base: position 27,250 of record NZ_JBFUEB010000080.1, read on the forward strand.
TTCAACACCATCCTGGTGCCGACGATCCTGCAAGGCGCGGCGATGGCTTTCTTCTTCATCCCGCTGCAGGCCATCATCTTCTCGGGCCTGCAGCCGCAGCAGATGGCGGCCGCGGCCGGCTTGAGCAACTTCGTGCGGATCACGGCCGGCGCGATCGGCACGTCGATCTTCACGACGGCCTGGGAGAACCGCGCGGTGCTGCACCATGCGCAGATTGCCGAGACGGTGAACGGCAACAGCATCGCCGCGACGCAGACGCTGTCGAACCTCGGCGCGACCGGCTACAGCCCCGACCAGGCACTCGCGACGGTGAACCGGCTGGTCGACCAGCAGGCCTACACGATGGCGGCGACCGACCTGTTCTACCTGTCGTCAGCGCTGTTCATCCTGCTGATCGGGCTGGTGTGGATGACGCGGCCGAAGATGGGTGGCGCGGGCGGCGGTGGAGGCGGGGCGCACTGAGCGGGTGGCCGGAAGGTTCAGGCGGGATGCTGAAGCGGGATGGCTTGCTGGTAGCGAGTCCAACATCCGGGTTGCGGAGTCAGCGGTTCGATCGATCGATGGCAGGTGTCGAAGCCGGTCTGCGTCTGTTCTGTCGGGCCTGTTTCGGCAGGGCGGCCGATGGGTGCTGCCGGCTGTCGCGGCGTGATACGGGAACCGGCCATGTGCGGGCGTGAAGTTGCCAGGGATGCGCGTTGTGTGACGCGCGCCGGCTGAAAGTTCGGCGGCAGGCCCCAGACGTTCGAACCGATCTGTGCCGCGCTGGAACCGGGCGGGGGCGCCAGCCACTCAGCAGGGCCATCACAGCCAGAGATGTCGTGAGCGACCTGCAGACCCTCCTGGACGACTTCGCGCACCGCATCGGGTCATCGCCGATCCGCTGCCGCGACGGCGAGGCGCGCTTCGCCTGCGAGAGCCGGTTCGAGGTTCATCTCTTCGACGACACCGAGGCCCGGTGCCTGCGCATCGGCACCCAGGTCGGTCAGTCCTCGCGGGCGGTGACGGCGCACGACGCCTATTGGGCCTGCATCGCGCAGGCGCACCGCGACGATCCGCGCTTCGAGGTGGGCTGGAACCCGCACACCGGGGATCTGCTGGGCATGTCCAGCACGCCCGTGGAGGGGCTGGACGGCGATGGATTCGCGCAGTGGATCGAGGGCTTCCTCGACCGGGCCACGCAGGTCGCCGATGCCTGGCTGGCCGATTCGGGTTGGCAGGGGTTGCCGATGGACGATTGCCGGTGCTTCGCCTGATCCCGGATTGGCATCCGGGCTACGGCCTTGTTGAACGCGCGGGCCGAGCGCCGGCCCGCATCCCCCCGGGGGATCGACCGGTGTGCCCACCGGGCGAGGGGTGGTCAAGTCACACCGACGTATTGCCTGTACTGGCCGCGCCCGCCGTTCTTCGCGGCATACAACGCCTCGTCGGCATGCCGCATCGCCTCGGCGAGCGTCGTGCCGTGCGTTGGCCACACGGCAGCCCCGATGCTGCAGCCGACGCGGATGTTGCTGAGCGTGCGGTAGCTCATCGGCCGACGCATGTCGGTGACGATCCGGCCGGCCAGCGCGCGCGACAGCGCCGCACCTTCGCCGGGCGGGCAGGTCACCAGCACCAGGAACTCGTCGCCGCCGAGGCGGAACGCGAAATCCTGTTCGCGCGCCAGCTTGCGCAACCGCTTGGCCACCTGCACCAGCACCTGGTCGCCGGCCTCGTGGCCGTGGCGGTCATTGATCGGCTTGAAGCCGTCCAGGTCCAGGCACAACACGCAGACCTCGACGCGCGCCATCTGCACGTCCTCGGCCAGGCGTTCGGCCAGCTCGGCCAGGAAGCTGCGGTTCCACAGCCCGGTCAGCGGGTCGCGCAAGGCCTTCTGCTCGAGCGAATGGACGGTCTCGTCGCGGTCTTTCAGCGTGTCCTGCAGGCGCGCCACCGCGGCGGCGATCTGCTGCACGTCGTTGCGCCGCCGCGGCTGCACGCCCGCCCCACGCGGCGCGCCTTCGCTGCGCCGCAGCGTGTGGGCCAGTTGCTCCACCGGCGCCACCAGCCGCGCGATCAGCCCGCACGCGAGCAGCGCGCACAGCAGGCCGATGCCGGCGCTCCAGCCCCAGGCCGCCAGGCGCACGCGCTGCAGCGCGGCCTCGGTGGCCTCGCCCGGATCGCGTGCGACGACGCGCCAGTGGAAGCCCTTGAAATCCTGTGACGGCCGGCTCTCGGCCGCGGCGGTGATCGATTCGCGGCCGTCGCTCCACGGCTTGCTGCCCCAGCGCTCGTCGAGCGACTGCAGTTGCGCCGGCGCGAGGCTGGCGCCCATGCCGGGCTCGCGCGGACCGAGCAGCACGACCCCGTCGGCACCGTACACCGTCAGCTGCACGGCCGGCCCGCCGCGCGGGCTCAGCAGCGACTGGCGCAACTGGTCGGCCCATTGCCAGCTCAGGTGCAGCGCGATCACGCCGCCGAAGCTGCCATCCGGACGCTGGATGGGCGCGGCGACGTCGACGAACTTGACCGCCTCGCCGGGCGAATGCGGCGCGTACTGCGCCAGCATCACCGCCTCGTGCACGTCGCCGGTCCACAGCCCCTGCCGACCGTTCTGGAACGCCGGGCGCGCGGCGGCCGACTGGCCGAGCAGCACGTCGTCGGTGGCGGCGACCACCTTGCCGTCGGCGTCGGTGACGCCGATCCAGGCATAGGCCGGCAGCGTGGCGCGCAACCGTTCGAGCGCGGCGCGCACCTCGGCCGGCGCGGTGGCGCCGCGCAGCACGTCGAGCTGCGACAGCAGCCGCACGTCGCGCACGCGCTCGGCCATCTCGTGCGACAGCCGGTCGGCCATGTTGCGTGCCGTCTGCAGCAGCGCGGCACCGGTTTCCTCGCGCACCTGGTCGGCGGCGCGCTGCGACCACAGCTGGCCCACGGTGAGCGACAGCGCCATCAGCAGCACGCAGGTCAGTGCCTGCGCCTGCAGGCGCAGCGGCCAGTGACGGGGGCGGAGGAGGCGGTTCACGCGCGGATTGTCCGGCGCGGCGCGTGCCGGCGATACGCGGAAAAACACGCCTGCGTGCCCGCAGATCCGCCGATCGCGGTTGAGGCTACGATGCCGCGTCCCCCCGAACCGGAGTGCTGCGATGACCCTGACTTCCCGCCTCGTGCGCCTGTCGCCGGCCGCCGCCGCGCTGGCGCTGGCCGCCTGCGCCAACGTGCCAAACCCGTTCGGCGGCGGCACGCCGGCTGCACCGGGCGGCGCCGAGACGCCGGCGGCCGCGGCGCCGCCCGCGGCCCCGGCC
>NZ_JBFUEB010000081.1:0-29512 GCF_056404395.1 Rhizobacter sp. P2_D12
GGCTTGCCAAGAACACGGCGCAGATCGTCACGCTGTTCGCGCTGTCGAACCTGTGGATGGCGCGAAGAAAGCTGATGGCCTTGGGATGAGTGCGCCCGCAGTGCGCCCGATAGCCGCATCGAACGGTCCAAACGGGCCGGTGCGGCTGCGGCGCCGAGCTTCTCTACTGCTTCAGCGCGACAGCAAACTTGCATCCTGCCTCCTCTGCATCACCGGCCCGCGTCGCGGCAGTTATGCAGACCATCCCTAACGTTTGACATGAGCTGCGTCCGAAGGGTAAAGCGCGTCGGACTTCAGCTCGATGGAATGGCCAGGTCTCGTGGCTGCAAACAGGATCTTGCGACCATGATGCGCAAATTCGCGACCGGCAGCAATGGCGACGATTTGAGATAGCGCCAACCGGGCTCTGGGCGAGGCAAGAGCGCTGATCCCGATACGAAGAACTCCAGGCGCAATGGGCCTGTGCCGGCCGGTTTCACGGTGCCTGGCTCAGCGACCGGCAGGTGCACCCCCTCTTCTCTCAATCCTCGCCCTGAAGGTACGGCGAATGGGTTGTTCTCCCACTCCTCGGCTTCACCTGCGCACACCCATCTAATGACCTTGACGAAACCATCGGGCGGAAGGGTCTGCGGCGCCGAGAACAGAACAGCCTCTTCTTCAGATTCGGAGAACGTCATGATGAGATCTAACGATGGACATGAGCGGCGGCTGGAAGTGTGCGAAGCGCGCTGGAAGCCGTCCGCAGGATGGACGGGGTTAGGCGCTGGGTGGTGGGACGCAATCTCACGATTGCCAGTTTGCACCTCTTGTTGGAGCACGACCAGAGCGTGAATGGTGCGAATGGAACAGGATTGGGCAGTGGCCAAACGCACACGAACAGCGTGGCCATGACGAGCGCAGCGAGAGCATAGAGGCGGCCCGTGGAACTCGGCATGGGGTAGCTGGTGTTTGACATGAGAGTCGGCTCAAAGGGCGCGAAGCGGCTTTTGTGACATCTCCTCGATGGAAGGGTTAGGCGTCGCTGGCATATAGGCCGCGGTCAATGGCGAAGCGTGAGCAGCGTTGGGATAGTGCGTCAGGCTCGGTCCAGAACTGCTTGTCCAATTCGCCGACCTCCCTCGCGATTCGCGGGTAATTGACGTCGTCTTGCTCAACAGCGAGAAGCAACTCGTTGCGCTCAGCGAAGTCCGTAGGGACCGTTCTGCCGCCGAAGAGAGTTTCCTTTGCCTGCGTGAGTAGCTTATGTGAACGCATGGCGTCTAGGTCGAGAAGGCTGCTCACGGCAAGGCCGTAGCGTTCCCCGGAGTGATTGGCGAAGTACTGATGGAAGCCACCGTTGAAGACCTCGCCTATGAGGCAGCGTAACGCAAAGTAGGTCTGTTCGTCGGCTGAGAGAGCATCAAAGCCATCGTGCGGCCCATGCACTCGCTCGACAAGTGACAGCCAGTGGCGTCTCTCCGGGCTTTTCTCGTACTCCTTCTCTCGCTCGCGTTGACGTTTGCCTTCCTCGACGCGTTCGCGATAGCCGCCCTTGCAAGGCATGCAGAGTTCGCCATTCTTGGCAGCGGTGTCCGGATGAATCAACTCACCGCAAGTGCGACATGGGAGACGGGTGGTCATTTGCAACGCCTGACGTTTGACTTAAGCGGACCGTGGAGGGCGGCGAAGCCGGCCGGAACGGGTCCGCTTGAAGGAGGGTCAGGCATCGCTCTAGACCCACCCAGGAAACATGCGGTGCAGAACATACCAAGCTGGGACAAGCCCGCAGGCTGCCACCGCGTAGACGTTGGCTACTTGCTTCCAGTTGAGCGGGACACGTACAGCCTGGAGAGCCTGGCCAGTTCCCGACGACTCCTCAATGATGTACTCAACCTGCTCGGCACCTAACGGGTAGACGCGCCAAGAGCTGAGTGGAAGAAGTGGCATCCAGAAAACGACGATCCATTTTGTCGTGATGAAGGTTCCACCGATGTCCTTCTCCCGCTCGCCATAGAAGCGAGTTCCAGTTCCATTGAGTGTCGAAGTCATTGTGTGGGATTTGTGATTGAACGGCGGAAAGGCGATCAGCGCGACGCGTAGTTGATCGGGCGTTGCAGGGGCTGTCCTCATGGCTTCAAGCCTAGCGCATTTGTGATTGGGCGGACCCGCCCGAAAGCCGCCGCTCGCGACCGACAGCCTGTGGCCGGACGCCGATTCACTCGTCGAAGAACTTCCAAGTGTCCGCACCGTCGAACTTGCGAACTCGAACAGAGGCAATCAACTTCGGATCGAAGTTTCCGAGGTGCACTCCATGTCTCGCGCCAGTCTTCGCCTCGATCGGCTCCCAGTGAGTGACGCAGCCGCAATGCCGACAGCGGATCGTGCGCAGGGTTCTGTCGCCCTGGACGTAGGCCTCGGTCGAGCTGGGGTGGCCTTCGATCGTCACCGTCCCGAACTCGAAGTACACCCAGGGGCCGCCGATCCTCCGGCAGAGCGAGCAGTTGCAATCCGTGGCAACTTCCGGTGTGGATGGCAGCGTGAGACGGACGGCGCCGCAATGGCAAGAGCCTTGATGCATCGTTGGGACTCCTGTTGGATCTACAGCGCAGGCAGCCTACCCGAAAGCAGCCGGACGGGGCCGACAGTTCGCGCCAGACGCCCGCCCCTCAAGCCTTCACTTCGACCACCTGTTCGAAGCCGCCGAAGATCATGCGTTTGCCGTCGAAGGGCATGGGCGGGTTGCCGGGTGTGGACGGATCCATGCGCGGGTCTTCGATCATCTTCTTCATGGCTGCGTCGCGCGTGGCCTTGTCCGGCCATTCGACCCACGAAAAGGCCACCGTCTCCTCACCCGTGGCCTGCACTGCGCGGCGGAAATCGGTCACTTTGCCGTCGGGGACGTCGTCGCCCCAACCTTCGATCACGCGGATCGCACCCAGCTCGATGAACATCGAGTCGAAATGGCGCGCGTGCTCGATGAACTTCTGCTTGTTGGCTGTAGGGACCGCGATCACGAAACCGTCGATGTAGGACATGTCTTCACTCCTCTCAAGTTGAACAGTGGGCGCCCCCGCCTGAGGGCACCTCGCATCCCATCGACGAACGACGGGAAGCCAAATCGACATGGCGCGCCTGGCACGAGGAATGCGTCCTGTGCCGGCGCTGGAGCAGTGTCGCTGCAGAATGCCCGCCGGGTCTGCCGCCGTGGCGCCCCCAGCGTCGACGCCTTGGCCTCACAGGCGGGAGCCTTGCGTCTTGACCGAGGGTGCCTGATGCCGCTGGCGGGCCGCAACGCCCGCGACGAAGAGGCCGAACGCGTCGAGCAGTGGCGCGGCGTCGAAGGACGGGCCCTCCAGCGTCGCCAGCGCCTGCACGGTCGCTTCCAGTGTCGAGACCTGGTTGGCTCGCCGCGCCGCGCGAATCGCCCGGTAGCGGGTCGGCGCTGGCGCGTCCAGCGACAGCCGCGGCAGCGCCTTCAGGATCGGGTGCTCCAGAAGCATGCGCAGGCTCTTGCGCCACGTCGCATCGATGACCACCAGGCGCACAGGCGCATCCGCCGTTGTCGCAGGGGCTGACGACGCCGGGGCCATGGGCACGTCCGGGTAGAGCAGCCGCGTGTCCCTCCCAGGCCTTTGCAACAGTGCCGCCAACGCCCCGGGCTCGAAGCGTTCGCCCACGACCACCTCGCAGTGCGCCAGAGACAGACGCAGCAGCGCGACGCTGTTCTTGGCCTGCCGCTGTTCCTGCGGGTGCTGCAGGACCAGCACTTCGGTGCGATGGGCAGTCGCCTTTGTCAGCGCACACAAGCAGGTCACCTGCGGCCGCAGGCAGCGCGCGCAAGCCACGCGGCAGAGGGTTGACGTCGCGTTCACGCTGGCATGTTCGCACGCCGGTCCGATTCACCGGGCACCTCGTTGCGGCGTTGGCCCCCGGCAGTACCTAAGCCGCCTGGCCGCCCGCCGCCACCGCCGCCGGATCCATCCAGATCGCCCCCCACAGGTGCTCGTCGGGATCGGCCAGATCCCGGCCGTACATGAAGCCAAGGTCTTGCACGGGGTTCACGTCGGCCTGGCCGCCATTCTCGGCCGCGGCCTGGTTCATCCGATCGACGGCCTCCCGGCTGTCCAGGGTCAGGCCCAGCATGACCGCGCTGGTGCCGGCGGGCGGGATCGGCCGCTCGGTGAAGGTGCGCCACTTGGCGTGGGTGAGCAGCATGGTGTAGATCGATTCGCTCCAGACCATGCAGGCCCCGGCGGCGTCGCTGAATTGCATGTTCTGCTCGAATCCCAGCGCCTTGTAGAAGGCGATCGAGGCCGCAAGGTCGGTGACCGGCAGGCTCACGAAGATCATCTTGGTCATGGGGGTCTCCTGGTGATACCGAAAGGGCTGAAGTTCCTGCCATCTGCAGGCTCCACCCACACGACGCTCGGCCGCCACCCGAATCGACAAGCTCATCGGGCTCGTTGCGAATGCCGGGTTTACCCTGTCTGGCCATCGCGGAATCCCGGCGGCCCCGAACGTTACCCACCTACGCCCTCAGCCGCTCCCGCCCGTCCGCCCGAAAATCCGCCAGCTTCTGCGCATACGGATCCAGCGCATCCTCGTGCCTCCCCAACGGAAACCCCACCACCGCCGCAAACCGCGCCGGCGTGACCTGCCCCTGGTCCACCAGTTCGTCCACCAGCGCCAGCAGCGCGCCGCGATGCGTTTCGATCAGCCCCGTTGCGCGTGCGTGCTCTGCCTGCAGCAGCGCCTCGATCGGCGCGTTGGTGGCTTCCACGTCGGTGCAAAGGTTGTTGTCGCTGTTGGTGGACACGTCGCTGCGGCCGATGCGCGGGCCGTGGCCCAGGTGGCGAAGCATGCGGGCGGCCGTCTCGGTGGCCTTGCGCAGGTCGCTCTCCGCGCCACCCGAGCACAGCGTGGGCCCGAAGACGAGCAGCTCTGCGGCGCGGCCAGCCAGGCTGGTGCAGATGGAGTCGAGCAGGTTGCTGCGCGACCAGACCTTGCGCGAGGTGTAGGCGTTGTAGCCGCCCTCGAAGCTGGCCACGTGGATCTTGATCTCCTGTGGTGCGCGGCCGAAGAGCAGGGCGTGCACCAGCCCATGCCCGGCCTCGTGCACGGCCAGCAGGGCGCGAAAGTCGGCGTTGTTGCGCTGGCGCAGGCGGCTGATCTCGAAGGGCGCGGCGATGGCGTGCGACCGGCCGTGCCAATGCGCGATCAGGCTGCGGCCATCGGCCGCAAGGCCCACGCTGTCGCCGGTCTCGGCACCGAGTTCGAGCGCCCACAGCGCAGCCTTGGCCAGGCCGGTGCCCAGGATGGCGTGCAGCGACGAGAACAACGGCCGGGTGCCCTGCGCAGGGAAGACCGCGTTGGCGTAGATCTGCTCGCGCACAGTGGCGGCCAACTCGAAGCGCAGGCCGCAGCGCGCCTCGGTCTCGCGGGCATACCGGGCGCAGCCCTGCTCGATCAACTGCTCGTACGCCCGGCGCGAGAGCGAGGGATAGATCACGTGCTCGTTGCCCAGCCGCGCCACCTGCTCGGGCTTGAAGCGCTTGTTGAGCGCCTGCTTCACATCGATGACGCTCAACCTGCCGGTCAGCGCGTGGAAGATGTCGGCATCGCTGTCGCAGTCGTCCACGCTGGTGGCGAGGTCTTCGTACATCTCGTCGAGGTTGCCGCAAACGAAGACGAGCAGGCGGCTGTAGTCGGTCTCCCATCGCTGCTGGCCGCGTTCCCTGAAGTCGCGCAGGCGTTCCTGGATCTGCTCGGGCGTCCACGCCATGATCTCCATCAGCGGCTCGTCGAGCTTGAGGTTGCGCTGCAGTTCCTGCGCCTCCCAGCTGCGCAGCTTGAAGCGCAGCTTGGCATCGCCGGCCTCGGCGCGTTCGGCGTCGAAGGCCGCCTCGGCCATCGACGATTCGATGTCGCCCAACAGCGAAAGCCCGGGCGGCATGCGGCCATCGGAGAGCAGCGCCCAGACGTCCTGGTAGCGCTCCACGCGCAGTTCGCCGCGCTTGGTGTCGATGGTGCGGAAGCGCTGGAACTCGTCGAGCGCGAGGATCCCCGGCTCGCCCTCGCCCTCGCGCACGCCAGACTGCGCCAGCATGCCCGAGATGCTCTGCGCGCCGCGCCAGCTCGCGCCGTTGGAAAAGCCGTCCATCTGCACTTCGACGAAGCGGTCGTAGAAGCCCAGCAGCTGCGCCAGGCGGCGCACCAGCTGGGTCTTGCCGGTGCCGGTCAGGCCCCAGAGGCAGACGATGACGGGCCGCGAGACAAGCTCGGGCAGCACGTACCAGGCGCGCACCGAATCGATGACGCGGTCGATGATGGGGTCGATGCCGAACAGCTCGGTCTTGAGCTGGGCGGTGATCTCCTGCAGATGTCGGTTTCTCTGCGCCAGTTGTTCGCGCAAGTCATTCATCCCAATCCTCTCTTCGCAGCAGCGCCTGCAGGGCCATGCGGTCGGCACGGCGCTGGGCGCTGCGGCTCTGGATGTGTTGGCCGAGCGCGCGCACCACGGGCGCCCGCTCGCCGGGGCTCGTTTCGAGCACCAGCGTCATCGGCTGTTTCATGCGGCGCAAGGCCTTGACCCGCCCCTCCTGGAGGGCGCGGGAGCGCAGTTGTGCACTCATTCGGTTCCCGAAAAGCAAAAGCCCCGGCTCAATGGCGGCGGGGCTTTGCTTGCCGCGCGGTCTGAGGCCGTATCTGTGAACAGACACGGTTCAGCCGGGGCACGGGAACCGCGTTCAGTCGATCGTCGAGATGAACAGGGAGGACATGGGTGAAATCTCCGTCATGCGGGCGCTGTCGTGGGCGCCTTCAGCAAGGGTGCGGATGATGCAGGCGGCGACGCGAGCGCGCAAGCGTCGCGGGGCCTCTGCGTTGCGGGGCGCCAACATCCCTACGCGCCCGCCACCTGCTGCCCCAGGTACGCGAGCGCCTCTTCCACCTGGTCCACCAGCACCAGGCACAGGTCTCCGGGTTGCAGCAGCGCCAGCGCCGCATCGATCGCCGCAAACTCCCCGCGGATCTCTTCGATGCGCGTCGTGCGGCTTGCACCCTTCAGCCCGTCGCGCAGCAGCGCCATCACCTCGCCGTCGGCGCGCCCACGCTGGGCCGCATCCTGGTACAGCAGCACGTCGTCGAAGGCAGCTCCCAGGATCACCGTCTGGTCGCGGATGTCCTGGTCGCGCCGGTCGCCGGCGGCGCTGATCACCACCGAGCGGCGCTTCGCCGGCATCGCATCCACGGCCGCCACCAGCGCGCGCATCGCGTCGGGGTTGTGGCCGTAGTCGGCGATCACCGTCGCGCCCTTGTAGTCCATCACGTTGAAGCGGCCCGGCGCGTTGTGCGCATCGTTGACGAAGCTGGCCAGCCCGCTGCGGATGGCGTCCCACCCCAGGCCCGCGCCCCAGGCCGCGGCCACCGAGGCCATCACGTTCTCCACCTGGAAGCCGATCGTGCCCTGGCGCGTGATCGGGATGTCGGCCAGCCGCACCTGCTCGCGCCAGTTGCCCTCGGCCGCCACCACCGAGCCGCCGTCCAGCGCGCGGTCGACATACACCGTGCGCCCGCCCAGCGCCCGGTGTTCGGTCATCACGCCATGGTGCCGGTCGGCCGCAAAGAAGATCACCTTGCCGGGGCAGGTGTCGGCCATCGCCGCGACGATGGGATCGGCCGCGTTCAGTACCGCATGGCCTTCCTTCGGCGTCACGTTCTGCACGATCACGCGCTTCAGCACCGCCAGGTCCTCGACCGTGGTGATGTAGTTCAGCCCCAGGTGGTCGCCGGCACCCACGTTGGTGACCACTGCGACCTTGCAGTGGTCGAACCCCAGGCCCTCGCGCAACACGCCGCCGCGCGCGGTCTCGAACACCGCCGCCTCGACGTCGGGGTGCAGCAGCACGTTGCGCGCGCTGCGCGGCCCGCTGCAGTCGCCCGAGTCGATCTGCCGGCCGTCCACGTACACGCCGTCGGTGTTGGTCATGCCCACCACCAGCCCGCTGCTCGCAAACAGGTGGGCGATCAGCCGCGCGGTCGTCGTCTTGCCGTTGGTGCCGGTCACGGCCACCACCGGGATGCGCCCGTCGTGGCCGGGCTCGAACAAGTGGTTGACGATGGCCTCGCCCACGTTGCGCGGCCTGCCGTACGACGGCGACAGGTGCATGCGCAGCCCCGGCGCGGCATTCACCTCGACGATGCCGCCGCTCTGCTCTTCCAGCGGCCTCAGCACGCTCTCGCACACCATGTCGACACCGCACACGTGCAGGCCCACCATCTGCGCGGCGGCCACCGCCCGCTCGGCCACCTCGGGGTGCACGTCGTCGGTCACGTCGGTGGCGGTGCCGCCGGTCGACAGGTTCGCGTTGTGGCGCAGCGGCACGCGCTGGCCGCGCGCCGGCACGCTGCCGGGCGTGAGGCCTTGCTCGGCCAGCAGCGCCACGGCGATGTCGTCGATGCGGATCTTGGTCAGCGAGGTGGCATGGCCGTCGCCGCGCCGGGGATCGGTGTTGACCTTGGCCACCAGCTCGGCCACCGTCAGCTCGCCGTCGCCCAGCACCAGCGGCGGCTCGCGCCGCGCGGCGGCCACCAGCCGGTCGCCCACCACCAGCAGCCGGTAGTCGCTGCCGGGCAGGAACTTCTCGACCATCACGTCGCCGATCTCGGCCGCGGCCTTGTAGGCCCCCTTGATGCCGTCGCGCGTGGTGACGTTGACGGTGATGCCCTTGCCCTGGTTGCCGTCCTGCGGCTTCACCACCACCGGCAACCCCACCTCGAGTGCCGCCACCCAGGCGTCGTCCTCGTCGGCCACCGGCCGCCCGGTGGGCACCGGCACGCCGGCGGCGCGCAGCAGTTGCTTCGACAACTCCTTGTCCTGCGCGATCGCCTCCGACACGGCGCTGGTCTGGTCGACCTCGGCGGCCCAGATGCGGTGCTGGTGCCGGCCCCAGCCGAACTGCACCAGGCTGCCCTCGGTCAGGCGCCGCCACGGGATGCCGCGCGCCGCCGCGGCCTGCACGATGGAGCCGGTGCTCGGGCCCAGGCGCACGTCCTCGTCGGTCTCGCGCAAACGGGCGATCGCCGCGTCGATGTCGAAGGCGGCCGCCGGATCCAGCGCCGCTTCGATCAGCGCTTGCGCGATCTCGAAGGCCAGGCGGCCGACGGTCTCTTCGCTGTACTCGACGACGACCTGGTAGACCCCCCGCTCGAACGTGGCCTGGGTGCGGCTGAAGCTGACCGGGCAGCCGGCTTCTTCCTGCAGCGCCAGCGCCGCGGCCTCGAGCACGTGGGCCAGCGACACCGCACCGCCGGTGCGCAACGCCCCCACGGCCGGGAAGAGCTTGCGCAGCCGGGCCTCGAAGCCGGGGCGGGCGGTGACTGCGCATTCGTCGTCCGGGCAGGACACGATGGCTTCGATGGCCGTGTGCCGGCTCCACAGGTTGGGCCCGCGCAGCGCGCGAATTCGGGAAACTTCCATGGCGGTCGAGGGCTCAGGCGGGCTGCGCGTGGGTGGCGTTGTGGGCATCGAAGGTCTCGATGCCGGAGATGATCAGGTCGGGCGGGATGTCCAGCGCCCAGGCGGTGGCGATCGCGGCAAGCAAGGCTTCGTCGGCCGTGCCGCCGCGCGCCAGGCGCGACAGCGGCGCCAGCCGGGTCTCGGCGCTGCCGGTGGCCAGCACCGGGCGGCCGTCGCGCAGGTACACGGCGCGTCCGCCGCGCGCGCCGGCGCCGCGGTGCGCCAGCAGCGCCGGCGTCTGCGGATCGGCCGCGTAGAGGATGACGTCGCCGTCGCACAGCGGTGCCAGCGCGGCAACGCGCTCGTCGGCCGCGTTCAGCACCGCGACGCCGTCGTCCAGCACCACGTCGACCTGCGTGCGCAGCACCTTGGTCATCTGGTCGGCAGATTGCACGTCGAACTCGGCCAGCGTGTCGGCGCCGTCGGCATCGGTGACCACGCCCACGGTGCAGCGGTCGTACGCCAGGCCGTCGCGCAGCACGCTGCGGGCGTCGTTCTCGAACACCGCGGCCTGCACGTTGCGGTTCACCAGCAGCCGGCTCGACACCTCCCAGTGGCGCGCGTCGCCGGCGTTCAGGCGGCGGCGGTCGAGGTACAGGCCGTCTGCGCAGGCCAGGCCCACGCGCTGGCCGCGCAGGTGGGCGAGCCAGGCCACCAGGCGCGCGATGCGGGTGGTGTCGCGCGTGCCGGCAATGCCGACGATGGGGATGCGGCCGGTGTGCGGCCCGCCGCTGCCCTCGGGGAACAGCGCGTCGACGATGGCCCGGCCCACCGGTCGCGGGGTGCCGACCGCGGGCTTCAGGTGCACCAGCAGCCCGGGGCCCGCATTGACTTCGACGATGGCGCCGCCCTGCTCGTGCAGCGGGCGGGCGATGTCCTGCGCCACCAGGTCGACCCCGGCGATGTCCAGGCCGACGATGCGCGCCGCCAGCGTCACCACGTGCGCCACCTCGGGGTGAACCTGGTCGGTGCAGTCGATCGAGACGTTGCCGTTGCGCTGGATCAGCACCTTGCGCCCGGCCTCGGGCACGGACGCGGGCGTGAGGCCTTGCCGCTTCAGGTCGCCCAGGATGACGCCATCGTTCTCGGGGCCCAGCTGGTTCAGCGGGTGGTTTTCGGTGGGGCCGCGGCGCGGGTCGGTGTTGATCTGCGCGTCCACCAGCTCGGTCACGGTGGACTGGCCGTCGCCGGTGACCCAGGCGGTCTCGCCGCGCGCGGCGGCCACCACCTTGCCGTCGATCACCAGCAGCCGGTGCTCGTCACCGGTGATGTGGCGCTCGACCAGCACCCCGCTGCCGTGGCGGGCGGCGACCTCGAAGGCGGCTTCGACGTCGGCCTGGGTGCGCAGGTCGAGCGTGACGCCGCGGCCGTGGTTGCCGTCGCTCGGCTTCACGACCACCGGCAGGCCGATGTCCTGCGCCGCTTCCCAGGCCGCGGCCGGCGTCTCGACGGCCTGGCCCTCGGGCACCGGCACGCCGCACGAGGCGATCAGGCGCTTGGTCAGGTCCTTGTCGCGCGCGATGCCCTCGGCGATCGCGCTGGTGCGGTCGGTCTCGGCCGTCCAGACGCGGCGCTGGCGGGCGCCATGGCCCAGCTGCACCAGGTTGCCGCCGTTCAGGCGGACGTGCGGGATGCGCCGGTCGGTCGCCGCCGCGACGATGGCCGCGGTGCTGGGGCCGAAGTACGAGTCGTCGACCTGCTCGCGCACCTGCGCCACCGCGGCGGCCACGTCGAAGGGCTGGTCGTTGATCGCCGCCATCAGCAGCCGGTGGCCCTGCGCCAGTGCACTGCGCGCGACCTTCTCGTCGCGGGCGCGGAACACCATGCGGTAGACGCCGCGCTGCGAGGTGCTGCGGGTCTGCCCGAAGCCGGTGGGCATGCCGGCCAGGTTCAGCAGTTCGATCACCACGTGCTCCAGCACGTGGCCGGCCCAGGTGCCTTCCTGCAGGCGCTGCAGGAAGCCGCCGCGCTCGCCGACGCCGCAGTGGTGCTCGATCAGCGCCGGCAGCAGCGTGGTCAGCCGGTCGTTGAAGCCGGGCAGCTGGTGCGAGGGCCAGTCTTCCAGCTCGCCGAGGTCGAGCCAGACCTCGAGCACGGGGCGGTAGGTCCAGACGTTGGGGCCGTGCAGGTAATTGATGCGCAGCAGTTGGATGTCGTTCTTGTGGCTCATGGGCGGGCGCGGGAGCTTGAGGGCCAATTGTGCGCGGGTCGGCCCTGCACGAGCCGGCTTGGGTGAAAATC
This sequence comes from Rhizobacter sp. P2_D12, assembly GCF_056404395.1. Lineage (NCBI taxonomy): Bacteria > Pseudomonadati > Pseudomonadota > Betaproteobacteria > Burkholderiales > Sphaerotilaceae > Rhizobacter > Rhizobacter sp. P2_D12. The sequence continues at coordinate 11,738 of NZ_JBFUEB010000081.1, forward strand.
CGCGTCCCAGCCGGGGCAAGAGGCCCCGGTCTTCTCACACATCGAATGCAATCTTCTTCTCCAGTCGCCGCCGTGCCGGGCCTGCCCCCGGAATGGCGCAAGGCACTCGCCGGCCGGCTCGACAGCGACGAGAACGTGCTGGCGACGCTGGAGGTTGACCTCGACCCTGCGCTGCATTTCACGGCCGGCGCGCTGGCGCTCACCGATCGCCGCCTGCTGGCCTGGTTGGCCGGGCAGTGGTCGGAGTGGCCGCTGGCCGCCGGCCTGCAGCTGCGCCATGGCGACCATGCCGGCGTCGGATCGCTCGAACTGCTGGATGGCGCCGGCCGGCTCGCCGTCTGGCGCTTCACGCTGGCCCAGCACCACGCGGTACTGGAGTTCGCCGCCCGCTTCGAGCGCCTGCAGTCGGGCGATGCCGCGCCGCCGCAGGAGCCTGCCGACGACGACGAGGCCGACGACGACAGCCCGCCCACGTCGACCTGGGTGCTGCTGCGCCTGGGCCGCTTCGCCCGGCCCTACCGCCGGCAGCTGGCGGCCGGCTTCGGGCTGACGCTCGCGTCCACCGCGGCCACGCTGGTGCCGCCCTACCTGACCATCCCGCTGATGGACAACGTGCTGATCCCGTTTCAGAACGGGCAGCGCATCGATGCCGGCTACGTGCTGCTGCTGCTGTCGGGCCTGCTGGGCTCGGCGCTGCTGGCCTGGAGCCTGGGCTGGGCGCGCACCTGGCTGCTGGCCCTGGTGTCCGAGCGCATCGCGGCCGACCTGCGCACCGCGGCCTTCGAGCACCTGCTGCAGCTGTCGCTGGACTACTTCGGCGCCAAGCGCACCGGCGACCTGATGTCGCGCATCGGCTCCGAGACCGACCGCATCTCCGTCTTCCTGTCGCTGCACGCGCTCGATTTCGCGACCGACGTGCTGATGATCGGCATGACCTCGGTGATCCTGTTCTCGATCAACCCCTGGCTGGCGCTGGTGACGCTGCTGCCGCTGCCCTTCATCGCGTGGCTGATCCACATCGTGCGCGACCGGCTGCGCACCGGCTTCGAGAAGATCGACCGGGTCTGGGGCGACGTGACCAGCGTGCTGGCCGACACCATCCCCGGCATCCGCGTGGTCAAGGCCTTCGCGCAGGAGCGGCGCGAGGCGCAGCGCTTCCGCGAGGCCAACCAGGCCAACCTGGACGTCAACGACAAGCTCAACAAGACCTGGAGCCTGTTCTCGCCCACGGTGTCGCTGCTGACCGACGTGGGCCTGCTGGTGGTCTGGGCCTTCGGCATCTGGCTGGTCAGCCGCGGCCAGATCACGGTGGGCGTGCTCACGGCGTTCATCGCCTACATCGGGCGCTTCTACACGCGGCTCGATTCCATGAGCCGCATCGTCTCGGTCACGCAGAAGGCGGCCTCCGGCGCCAAGCGCATCTTCGACATCCTCGACCACGTGTCCAACGTGCCCGAGCCGGCCCAGCCGGTCAAGATCGAGGCGCCGGCGGGCGCGATCGACATGCAGGGCCTGAGCTTCCGCTACGGTAACCGCAGCGTGATCCGCGGCCTCGATCTTGCGATCCGCCCGGGCGAGATGATCGGCCTGGTGGGCCACAGCGGTTCGGGCAAGAGCACGCTGGTCAACCTGATCTGCCGCTTCTACGACGTGAGCGACGGCGCGATCCAGGTCGACGGCGTCGACATCCGGCGCTTCGGCGTGGCCGACTACCGGCGCCACATTGGCCTGGTGCTGCAGGAGCCCTTCCTGTTCTTCGGCACCATCGCCGAGAACATCGCCTACGGCAGGCCGGGCGCCACGCGGGCCGAGATCGTGGCCGCGGCGCGCGCCGCGCACGCGCACGAGTTCATCCTGCGCCTGCCGCTGGGCTACGACTCGATGGTCGGCGAACGCGGCCAGGGCCTGTCGGGCGGCGAGCGCCAGCGCATCTCGATCGCCCGCGCGCTGCTGATCGACCCGTGCATCCTGATCCTCGACGAGGCCACGTCCAGCGTCGACACCGAGACCGAGAAAGAGATCCAGAAGGCGCTGGACAACCTGGTGCAGGGGCGGACCACGATCGCCATCGCGCACCGGCTGTCGACGCTGCGCAAGGCCGACCGGCTGGTGGTGATGGACCGCGGCCGGGTGGTCGAGGTCGGCCCGCACGACGAGCTGATCGCCCGGCAGGGGGCCTACTGGCGGCTGTACGAGGCGCAGGCGCGCCGGGTCGACGATGACGGCAGCGGCGGCGACGACCTCCTGCTGGCGCCGCCGGCGCCGGCGGCCCATCCCGTGGGGCAATGACGATGTTCCAGCTCGAACGCAACTCTTTCGGCCGCCTGGTGCTGACGCTGCTCGACGGCACGGTGCACGAGGGCGTGGTGCCGGTGCGGGCCTTTCCGCTGAGCGCACCCGCCGAGGGCGTGTCGCTGGTCGGCACCGAGGGGCGCGAACTTGCCTGGGTGCCGCTGCTGGGCGCGTTGCCTGCCGAGGCCCGCGCGCTGGTCGAGCACGAACTGGCCGGCCGCGAGTTCGTGCCGACGGTGCAGCGCATCGAGGCGGTGTCCAGCTTCTCGACGCCCAGCACCTGGAGCGTGACGACGGACCGCGGGCCGACCCGCTTCGTGCTCCGGGGCGAGGAAGACATCCGCCGCCTCGCCGAGGGGGCGCTGCTGATCGCCAGCGCCGAGGGCATCAACTTCCGCATCCCCGACCGGCGCGCGCTGGACCGTCATTCGCGCCGGCTGCTCGAACGCTTCCTGTAGGCTTGGATCCCATGACATTCAAATCCACATCCGCATCCCGCTTCCTGCTGGGCCTCGGCGCGGCGCTGCTGGTCCCTGCGCTGCATGCCGAGCCGCAAAAAGAGGTCCTCGACCGGTCCGCCGGCTACAAGGACGAAGCCCTGCAGCTGCTCGAGCGCCTGGTCAACATCGACTCCGGGTCGGCCAACACCGCAGGCCTCGACAAGGTGCGGGGCGTGGTGGTCGAGGAGTTGCAGAAGCTCGGCGGCAAGATCGAGACCTTCCCGGCCACGCCGCACCCCGGCACCAACGTGGTCGCGACCTTCGACGGCAGCGGCACGCGCAGGATCCTGCTGATGGCGCACATGGACACGGTGTTCCCGGATGGCGCGGCGAAGGCCAAGCCCTTCTACGTCAAGGACGGCCGCGCCTACGGCCCGGGCGTGATGGACAACAAGGGCGGTGTGGTCGCCGGGCTGTATGCGATCAAGATCCTGAAGGCGATGAACTTCAAGGACTACGGCCGCATCACCTTCCTGCTCGACACCAATGAAGAGGTGGGTTCGGCCGACACCTCGGCGCTGATCCGCCGCGTGGCCAAGGAACACGACGTCACGCTGAACCTGGAGCCCGGCCGCCCRGCGGATGGCCTGGTGGTGTGGCGCAAGGGCAGTGCCACGGCCACCGTGGAGGTCAAGGGGCGCGCAGCGCATGCCGGCGTGGCGCCCGACTCGGGCCGCAACGCCGCGATGGAGGTGGCCCACCAGGTCCTGCAGCTGGGCAAGCTGGGCGATGCGGAAAAGCTCACCACGATCAACTTCACCGTGCTGAACGCCAACGGCGCGACCAACGTGATCCCCGAGAACGCCTCGGCCAAGGGCGACGTGCGTGCCGTGACGCGCGAAGAGTTCGATCGCATCGAACGCGACCTGGCGCGCGTCTCGCAGAACAAGCTGATCGCCGACACGCAGGTCAAGACGTCGCTGTCGCGCGGCCTGCCGCCGATGCCGCGCACGCCGCAATCCGATGCGCTGGTCAAGACGGCCGAATCGATCTATGCCGAGATCGGCAAGAAGCTCACCATCGAGGGTTCGGGCGGTGCCGCCGATGCAAGCCTGTCGGCCGACGTCGGCGTTCCGACGCTCGACGGTTTCGGCATCGTCGGCGGCGGCATCCACACGCCGGAAGAGTACGCCGAGGTCGAGAGCGTCGTGCCGCGCTTCTACCTGCTGACGCGCATGGTGATGGAGCTCAGCAGGAAGCCTTGAGCGATGGCGAGTCGCAGGCCCCGGATCGACCGCGTCGGTGCTGCTCTCGTCGAGGTCGTCCGAGCGATGGATGCGTCGCCGTGGCACGGCTTCATCGTCGCCGAAAGCGAATCGCTCGTCGTGCTTCACCGTGTCAGCGATCGGTTCGACCTCGATGGCTACTGCGCGTTCAGGCGCGAAGACATCGGGTCGATCTCAAAGTCGTTCGAGAAGCTTGACCTCCTCCAACGTGCGATCGAGCTGAAGCAGCAGGAGCCGGTGGTGCCGGCGCACATCGATGCGACCTCGATGCGAAGCCTGATGGAGTCGGCACAGGCTGCTTTCGGCGTACTCGTCATCGACCGGGAGAAGATCCGGCCCGATGAAGTCGAAGTCGGCGCGATCCGGATGGCATCGGAGGAAACCTACGCTCTTCGCTGGCTGAGCACGAACGCCGCGTGGGACAACGATGACCGGCTGTTTCGCTACCGCGACGTCACGCGGCTGGAGTTCGGCGCGGCATATGAGCAAACCCTGTTGGCTGTCGCGCGGTCTCGCGAGGGCCGGGCAAGGCGAGGCTGACCGGCCGCCTCACCGCACCAGGAACTCGCGAACCAGCTGCGTCGTCGCCCGCGGGTTCTCTTCCATGATCCAGTGCCCGGCATCGGGCACGATGCCCTCCGTCACGTCGTCGGCGGCAGCGCGCATCACCGTCGCCATCATCGGCCCGAAGGATTTCTGGCCGCCGACGGCGAAGACCGGCATCTTCAGCCGGCCGCCGGCGGCAAGAAAGGCGCGGTTGTCGACGGCGTCCTGGTCGAAGGCCGCGAACTGCGCGAAGCCCGAGTGCATGGCGCCGGGGCGCGCATACAACGCGGCGTAGTGCTTGCGCGCCGCTTCGCTGAAGCGCGCGGGCGACGCCGAGAACTCGTTCCAGAACCGGTCGAGGTAGATGCGCTCGCGGCCGGCCACCAGGCGCTCCATGTCGGGACCGCCGAACCGGAAGTGCCACAGCAGCGGGTTCTTCAGGATCTCTTCCCACGGTCCGACGCCGGGAACCGGCGCATCGATCAGCACCAGGCGGCGCACGCGCTCGGGGTGCTGCGCGGCAAACTGGAAGGCCACCATGTTGCCGATGTCGTGCGCCACGACGTCGGCCTGGTCGACCTTCATCGCCGCCAGCACGGCGGCGACGTCCTCGGCCTGCGTCTTCTTGTCGAAGCCACCTGCGGGCTTCGACGACAGCCCGAGACCGCGCAGGTCAGGAACGATGACCGTGTGGTCCTTGGCCAGGTCGGTCGCGAGCGGCACCCACATGTCGCCGGTCTCGCCATAGCCGTGCAACAGGACGACGACCGGACCCGAGCCGCCCGAACGGACGTGGATCGTGGCGCCCTGCGTCTCGATGCTGCGGACGCTGAACTTGGGAAAACTGAAGCCCTGTGCGAAAGACAGGGACGGTGCGGCGATCCACATCAACGAAGCGAAGAGCAGGGAAAGGGGGCGCATGGGAGTTTCCTTCTGGCGGGCTGCCCTTCGAGATGAAGGGCGTGTCGGCAGTGTGGGGCGACGCCGGCGCGAGAACCAGCCGGGCGGCAGGCAACCAGCTTCAACCATCGGTTTAAGATGAACCATGACGAACGTGCAGCAGCTGGTCTCCTTCGTCCAGACGGCCGAGCACGGCAGCTTCTCGGCCGCCGCGCGGGTCCTGGGGCTGACGCCGGCCGGCATCAGCAAGAACGTCGCGCGCCTGGAACAGGCGCTGGGCATGCGGCTGTTCCACCGCAGCTCGCGCCGCCTGGCCCTCACCGAAAGCGGCCAGCGCTTCCTGCAGCAGGTCGAAGGCCCGCTGGCCTCGCTGCAGGCCGCCGTTGCGACCGCCGGCGACACCGACGAGAACCCCGCGGGCACCCTGAAGCTCAGCATGGGGGCGGCCTTCGGTCGCCACTTCGTGGTGCCGCTGCTGGGCGACTTCCTGGCCCGCTACCCGAGGGTGGTCCCCGACCTGCACTTCGACGACGGGCAGGTGGACATCGTCGGGAAGGGCTTCGATGCCGCCATCGGTGGCGGCTTCGCGCTGCCGTCCGGCGTCATCGCGCGGGAGCTCGGTCCGGTGCATGTCGTGGCCGTGGCCTCGCCGGCCTACATGGCCGCGCGAACGCCCCCTCGCAGCCCGGCCGACCTGGCTTCCTTCGACGGCATCCTGCGGCGCTCGTCACCCACCGGGCGCGTGCGGCCATGGACACTGCGGTCGCGACGAGGCGAGGAGCAGGCAGTCCAGTGCCTGCCGCGCCTCATCCTGAGCGATCCCGAAGCCGTGGCGCAGGCGGCCCGGATGGGCCTCGGCGTGGCGTTGCTGCCGATGCCGTTCGCATTCGCCGCGCTGCACACCGGCGAGCTCGTGCGCTTGCTGCCGGGGTGGTACGGCGATGCGGGGCCGCTCTCCCTGTACTACCCGAGCAAGAAGCTGCTGCCCGCGAAGACCCGGGTGTTCGTCGACTTCGTGCTGGCGCGGTTTCGATCGGGGGAGTTTGCGCGCCTGGTGGACGGGCGGTAGCGGCACGAACGGGCGGCACGCAGCATGAGGGTTTGACGCCAGCCCTGGTTCGCTTCTTGCGTAGTATTCTTTTTTCTTGACCGGCACCGGAGAGACGAGCTCATGTCTGGACCTGCATCCCTTCTGGCAGCTGCCGCGATCGCCGCTTGCGCATCGATTTCAGGCACCGCGATGGCGCGCGACCTGGTGGTGGCCCTGAAGACAGAGCCCACGTCGATGGACCCGCAGTACCACGCGCTCACGCCCAACATCCAGCTGTCGCAGACGCTGTTCGATCCGCTGGTCTGCGTCGATGCCGACCTGAAGCCCGAGCCCTGCCTGGCCGAATCCTGGAAGGCCGACGGCAAGGTCTGGACCTTCAAGCTGCGCCCCAACGTGAAGTTTTCCGACGGCACGCCGCTCACGTCGGCCGACGTCGTCTTCACGATGGACCGCGTGGCCAAGGTGCCCAACAGCCCGTCGTCCTTCAAGGTCTACCTGCAGAAGGTCGACAAGGTCGAGGCGGCCGATCCGCTGACGGTGCGCATCACCACCTCCGAGCCCTACCCGCTGCTGGCGATCAACATGGTGGGCCTGCCCATCATGTCGGCCAAGGCGGCCTCCGGCGCGGCCCCCGAGGGCAAGACCACCACCGAGCTGAACGCCGGCACCGGCCTCGTGGGCAGCGGCCCGTACAAGTTCGTCTCGTGGAAGCGAGGCTCCGAGATCGTCTTCGAGCGCAACCCCAACTACTGGGGCAAGGCACCCGCGTGGGACAAGGTCATCTACCGCCCGATCAGCAACCCGGCCGCGCGCGTGGCCGCGCTGCTGGCCGGCGACGTCGACCTGGTCGAAGACCCGCCCACCGACGACCTGGAGCGCCTGAAGAAGGAGCCCAAGCTCACGGTGGAGACCAAGGCCTCCAACCGCGTCATCTACGTCGCGCTCGACCAGAACGGCGAGACGACGCCGGGCATCCCCGACGCCAACGGCAAGAACCCGCTGCTCGACAAGCGCGTGCGCGAAGCACTCTCGCTGGCCATCGATCGCCAGGCGCTGGTCTCGCGCATCATGGGCGGCGTGGCCTCGCCGGCCGCGCAGCTGCTGCCCTACCCGATGTTCGGCGCCAGCAAGAACCTCACCGCCGCCGCCAAGCCGAACCCGGACAAGGCCCGCGCGCTGCTGAAGGACGCCGGCTACCCGAACGGCTTCTCGCTGGTGCTGGGCACGCCCAACGGCCGCTATATCAACGACAGCAAGGTGGCGCAGACGCTGGCCGCGATGTGGACGCGCATCGGCATCAAGACCTCGATCGATGCCAACGCGCCGGCCGTGTTCTTCAAGAACCGCGACACCTTCGTCTACAGCGCCTACCTGGCCGGCTGGGGCACGGCGACGGGCGAAATGTCGAACACGCTGAACGCGCTGCTGGTCACGCCCAACAAGGACAAGGGCCTGGGCACCACCAACCGCAGCCGCTATTCCAACCCCGAACTCGACAAGCTGGTCGCCGAATCGGCCAACCAGATGGACGACGCCGCACGCGCCGCGACGCTCGCCAAGGCCAGCGAACTCGCGATGGCGGAGTTCGCGATGCTGCCCCTCCACTTCGAGCACTCGGTGTGGGCGATGAAGAAGGACGTGAGCTTCAAGGGCCGGGCCGACCAGCAGACCATGGTCCAGTTCGCGGTGCCGGCCAAGTAATCATTCAACGACGGCGCAGGGCAGTCCGCGATGTCGGCCTACATCATCCGCCGCCTGCTGCAGGCCGTGCTCGTCATGGCCGTCATGTCGGGCCTGGTCTTCGTCGGGCTCTATGTCGTCGGCGATCCGGTGGCGATGATGGCCAGCGCCGAGGCCACCGAACTCGAGCGCGACGAGATCCGCGCGTCCTTCGGCCTCGACAAGCCGCTGTGGCAGCAGTACGGCATCTTCATGTCGCACGCGCTGCGGTTCGATTTCGGCAAGAGCTTCCTGACCGGGCAGTCGGCGATGGGGCTGATCCTCGACCGCATGCCGGCCACGCTGGAGCTGGCCGTCGTCGCCATGGGCCTGTCGATGGGGATCGGCGTGCCGCTGGGCATCTGGGCGGGCCTTCGGCCGCAGGCGCTCAGCACGCGCGGCATCATGGCCGGCTCGGTGCTGGGCTTCTCGCTGCCCAACTTCTGGGTCGGGCTGATGCTCATCATGGTGTTCGCGGTCTACCTGGGCTGGCTGCCGGCCAGCGGGCGCGGCGCCACCGTCAATGTCGGGCCGCTCGACCTCAGCGTGCTCACGCTCGACGGCTGGTCGCGCCTGCTGCTGCCGGCCGTGACGATCGCGCTGGCCAAGGGCGCGCTGATCATCCGCGTCACGCGCGCCGCCACGCGCGAGGCGCTGCCGATGGACTACATCAAGTTCGCGCGCGCCAAGGGCCTGGGCTGGAGCCGCATCCTGCGCGTGCACCTGCTGAAGAACATCATGATCCCGATCATCACGGTCGGCGGGCTCGAGTTCGGCCAGGTGGTCGCCTTCGCGGTGGTCACGGAAACCATCTTCGCGTGGCCCGGCATGGGCAAGCTGCTGCTCGATTCGATCATCACGCTCGACCGCCCGGTGGTCGTGGCCTACCTGATCCTGATCGTGTTCTTCCTGGTGGTGCTCAACCTGGCGGTCGACATCCTCTATTCGGTGCTCGACCCGCGCGTGCGCCTGCAGGGGGCCAAGGCATGACCGACGGCGTGGTCGCCGATGCGGTGGCCGCGCTGCCGCCACCCGAGACCCCGTGGCAGCGCCTGCGCCGCGAGTTCATGGCCAACCGGTTGGCGGTGTTCGGCCTGGTGCTGCTGGCGCTGGCGGTGTTCGCCGCGCTGTTCGCGCCGTGGATCTCGCCGCAGAACCCCTACGACATCGGCAAGCTCGACATCTTCGACTCCAAGCTGCCGCCCGGCAGCAAGGACGCGGCCGGCAGCATGACCTACTGGCTGGGCACCGACGGCCAGGCGCGCGACCTGCTCTCGGCCATCTTCTACGGCCTGCGCACCAGCCTGCTGGTGGGCAGCCTCTCGGTGGCGGCGGCGCTGGCCATCGGCAGCGTCGTCGGCCTGGCGGCAGCCTACTTCGGCGGCTGGATCGACGCGCTGCTGATGCGCATCGTCGACATCCAGCTGTCGTTCCCGGCCATCCTGGTCGCGCTGATCCTGCTGGCCATCCTCGGCAAGGGCGTCGACAAGGTGATCCTCGCGCTGGTCATCGTGCAGTGGGCCTACTTCGCGCGGGCCGCGCGCGGCGCCGCGCTGGTGGAGCGCGCCAAGGAATACGTCGAGGCCGCGCAGTGCATGTCGCTCGGCTGGCCGCGCGTGCTGCTGCGCCACATGCTGCCCAACTGCCTGCCGCCGCTGATCGTCATCGCCACCATCGACCTGGCGCACGCCATCGCACTGGAGTCGACGCTGTCCTTCCTCGGGGTCGGCGTGCCGGTGACCGAGCCGTCGCTGGGCATGCTGATCGCCAACGGCTTCGAGTTCCTGCTGTCGGGCAACTACTGGATCTCGTTCTTCCCCGGCATCGCGCTGGCGCTGGCCATCGTCGGCATCAACCTGGTGGGCGACCACCTGCGCGACATCCTCAACCCGCACAACGCGCACTGACGATGACGCTGCCGCCACCGCCGGTGCTCGAGCTGCAGGGGCTGCAGACGCACTTCTTCACCCACGGCGGCGTGGTGAAGGCGGTCGACGGCGTCGACCTGCGCGTGCACGCCGGCGAGATCCTCGGGCTGGTCGGCGAGTCGGGTTCGGGCAAGAGCATCACCGGCTTCTCGGTGATCGGGCTGATCGATCCGCCGGGCCGCATCGTCGGCGGCCACATCCGCTACCTGGGCGAAGAGCTCGCCGGTGCGCCGGAGCGCCGTCTGCAGGCGCTGCGCGGCAAGGAGATCGCGATGATCTTCCAGGATCCGATGATGACGCTGAACCCGGTGCTGCGCGTCGACACGCAGATGGTGGAGGCGATCCACGCGCACGAGAAGACCGGCGCGAAGGCCGCGCTGGCGCGGGCGCGCGATGCGCTGGCGATGGTCGGCATCCCGTCGCCTGAAGAGCGGCTGCAGGCCTACCCGCACCAGCTCTCGGGCGGCATGCGCCAGCGCGTGGCCATCGCCATCGCCTTGCTCAACCGTCCCCGGCTGCTGATCGCCGACGAGCCGACGACGGCGCTCGACGTCACCATCCAGGCGCAGATCCTGTACGAGGTGCAGAAGCTGTGCCGCGAGACCGGCACCGCGATGGTCTGGATCACGCACGACCTGGCGGTGGTGTCGGGCCTGGCCGACCGCATCGCGGTGATGTATGCCGGGCGCATCGTCGAGAGCGGTGCCACGGCCGACGTGATCAACCGGCCGTCGCACCCTTACACGCGCGGGCTGGTCGATTCGATCCCGACGCGTGCCACGCACGGCACGCTGCTGCGGCAGATCCCCGGCATGACGCCGTCGCTGCTGCACCTGCCGCAGGGCTGCGCCTTCCGGCCGCGCTGCGCCCACGCCACCGCGGCCTGCCTGGCGGTGCCGCAGGCCGAACCCGGCCCTGCCGGCAAGACCGTGCGATGCTGGAACATGCTGGTTGCCGAGACGGCCTGAACACCGCATGGACACGCTGCTCGAATCCCCGCCGCTGCTGCAACTGAAGGGCATCTCCAAGCGCTTCGTGAAGGGCGTCGACCTGGCCGGGCGCATCGCGAACCTGCTCGGGGCGCGCCATCGCGCCTCGGTGGTGCATGCGGTGGCCGACGTCGACCTGGAGATCCGCCCCGGCGAGGTGATCGGCGTGGTGGGCGAATCCGGCTGCGGCAAGTCGACGCTGGGCCGCGTGATCGCCGGCATCAACCCGCCGAGCGCGGGCACGGTCAGCTACCTCGGCAAGCCGGTGGCCGGCATGGATGCCGGCGAGCGCCGCGCCTGGGGCCTGGGCGTGCAGATGATCTTCCAGAACCCGATGGCGTCGCTGAATCCGCGCATGCGCGTGCTGGACATCGTCGGCGAGGCCCCGGTGGTGCACGGGCTGGTGAAGGCCTCGCAGAAGGCCGAGTACGTCGGTGCGCTGATGCGCCAGGTCGGCCTCGACCCCGACTACGCGCAGCGCTACCCGCACCAGTTCTCGGGCGGGCAGCGGCAGCGCATCGGCATCGCGCGGGCGCTGGCGCTGAAGCCGCGGCTGATCGTGTGCGACGAGGCGGTGGCCGCGCTCGACGTGTCGATCCAGGCGCAGGTGCTGAACCTGTTCCTCGCGCTGCGCCGCGAGTTCGACCTCACCTACCTCTTCATCAGCCACAACCTGGGCGTCGTGGGCCACGTGTCGGACCGCGTGGTGATCATGTACCTCGGCCGCATCGTCGAGGTCGCGCCGACCGAAACCATCTTCAGCGCGCCGAACCACCCGTACACGCAGGCGCTGCTGTCCGAGCTGCCGACGCTCGAGACCACGCGCCGCGCCTACCAGCCCATCCAGGGCGAACTGCCCTCGCCGCTGGCGCCGCCGCCGGGCTGTGCCTTCCACCCGCGTTGCCCTCATGCGATGCCGCGCTGCAAGGTCGAGGCGCCGTTGCTGCGCACGCTGCAGCCCGGCCACACCAGCGCGTGCCACCTGAACGATCCCCCGACATGACGACGCCGTTGCCGCCCTTCACGCTGCGCCTGCCCGAGGGCGAGCCGCTGCCGCTGGTCTGCGACTCGCCGCACAGTGGCGTGCGCTACCCCGACGATTTCGGCCATGCCGTGCCCTTGGCGCAATTGCGCGGCGGCGAGGACACCGACGTGCACGTGCTGTGGCAGGCGCTGCCCTCGGTGGGCGCCACGCTGCTGGCGGCGGATTTCCCGCGCACCTACATCGACCCGAACCGCGACGTCGACGGCATCGACGCCGGCATGCTGGCGCAGCCCTGGCCGACCCCGTTGAACCCGAGCGAGAAGACGCGGCTGGGCATCGGCCTGGTCTGGCGCGATGCGGGCAAGAACGGCAAGTGGCCCATCTACGCGCGCAAGCTGACGGTGGCCGAGGTGCAGCGGCGCATCGCCACCTGCCATGCGCCGTACCATGCCGCGATGCGCGAGCAGATCGAATCCGCCTACGCCCGCTTCGGCGCGGTGTGGCACCTGAACCTGCATTCGATGCCCGCCGATTCGTACGAAGGCCTGCAGATCCAGAGCGACCATCCGCTCGCCGACTTCGTGCTGGGCGATCGCGATGGCACGACGGCCGCGCCCGGGTTCACCGCGCTGGTGGCGCAATCGCTGCGTAAGCGCGGCTTCAGCGTCGCGATCAACGACCCGTTCAAGGGCGTGGCGCTGATCGCCCGCCTGGGCCGGCCGGCCGAGCGCCGCCACAGCCTGCAGATCGAGATCCACCGCGGCCTCTACATGGACGAGACCACGCGCGAGCGCAGTGCCGGCTTCCAGGGCCTGCAGGATGCGCTCGCCGGGGTCTCCCGCGACATTGCCGACTACGTGAAGGACCAGCTGACATGAGCCTCATCGCCGAGATCGAAGACAAGCACGCCGAGTTCACCGCGCTGCGCCGCGACATCCACGCGCACCCCGAACTCGCCTTCAAGGAGACGCGCACCTCCGACCTGGTGGCCGAGCGCCTGGCATCGTGGGGCATCGCGGTGCACCGCGGCCTGGGCACCACCGGCGTGGTGGGCGTGCTGCATGGCGCGCGCGGCCCCGGCGAGCGCGCGATCGGCCTGCGCGCCGACATGGATGCGCTGCCGATGCCCGAGCACAACCGCTTCCTGCATGCCTCGAAGAATCCGGGCCGCATGCACGGCTGCGGCCACGACGGCCACACCGCGATGCTGCTGGGCGCGGCACACTACCTGTCGACGCACCGCGATTTCGAGGGCACGGTCAACTTCATCTTCCAGCCGGCGGAAGAGGGCGGCAACGCCGGCGCCAAGGCGATGATGGACGACGGGTTGTTCGACCGTTTCCCGTGCGAGGAGATCTACGGCATCCACAACATGCCGGGCTTCGAGGCGGGGCACTTCGCGTTCCGCAAGGGGCCGACGATGGCCTCGAGCAACCGCTTCGACATCATCGTGCGCGGCACCGGCGGCCACGCGGCGCAGCCGCACAAGGCGGTCGACACCATCGTCATCGCCGCCGAGATGGTGGGCGCGCTGCAGACGCTGATCTCGCGCCACAAGAACCCGATCGACGTCGCGGTGGTGAGCGTGACGCAGATCCACGCCGGCGATGCGTACAACGTGCTGCCGGGCGAAGCGGTGATCCGCGGCACCGTGCGCACCTTCAGCACCGAGGTGCTGGACGAGATCGAGGGCAACATGCGGCGCATCGCCGAGATGCTGCCGCAGGCGCACGGCGGCACCGGCGAGTTGAAGTTCCACCGCGCCTACCCGCCGCTGGTCAACTGGGACGCGCAGACCGATTTCGCGATGAAGGTGGCGCAGGACACCTTCGGCGCCGACAAGGTGGACGGCCACACGCCGCAGCACGGCGGCGCCGAAGACTTCTCGTTCTACCTGCAGAAGGTGCCGGGCAGCTACCTGTTCCTGGGCAATGGCGGCGGCGGGCACCGCGAGGCCACGTACCACGGCATGGGCCCGTGCGAGTTGCACAACCCGAACTACGACTTCAACGACGCGCTGCTGCCGGTGGGCGGCACGTATTGGGTGCGGTTGGTCGAGGCGTTCTTCGCGCGCGGGTAAAGGCAAGGCCAGTGCGGCAGGGAGCCACCCCCGGGTTGGCGCATCGGCAACTGCTGACGGTGCCATTGTCCTGGCCGTCTTCATTGGCCGAGTTCAAGGACCATGCGAGCCAGGGAAACCACTGATCGCCAGCGTCCTTGTCTCCATTTTCTCTGCAAGATATCTCGGTACTGTCGCTCGCGCTGGTGGTGATCTCGCTTCGAAATCACCAGCGTTCCAAAGGGGCAGGCCATGAAGTGTTTCCCACCTCTTCATGCAGTATCGAAACGCCGGCAACATCTCGTCGCATGGATGGGCCTTGCCAGCGTCCTGTTCGCATCGGCTCCCTCATCTGCGCAGGGCGTCTATGACGCAGCACAGGATCCGGACATTGTCACCATGCGACAGATCCTGCAGCAGCCAGACGCCGACCTCGATCTCGCGAAGATCAAACTGAGCATCGACAAGCTGATAGATCCCGACATCGACGTGGCTGCCACGCAGAGGCGTCTCGATGCCATGGCAGCCGATCTGCGATCAAGACTTCCTCACGGCGCAACGGCAGACGTTCGATTCGAAGCCCTGCGGCACTACTTGTACGAGCCCGGGGCATGGAACAGGCACAAGGCGTTTCGCTATGACTTCGACGACCCGTCAGGCCACAGCATCCGCAACAAGCTGCTCGCGAACTACCTCGATTCACCCAGGGGCAACTGCATCTCGATGCCGTTCCTTTTTCTGATCCTCGGCAAGAAGCTCGGCCTCGACGTCACGGCGTCTGTTTCGCCAAGGCATGTGTTCGTGAAGTACCGCGACACAAGCGGTGTCGTCCACAACTTCGAGGCCACGTCAGGCGGGTTCAAGTCCGCCGAGAGCTTCATGCAAGAGTCGTCGATAAGCCCACTTGCCATCAAGCAGGGCGTCTACCTTCGATGGCTCAGCACGCGGGAAGTTGTGGCGCTCATGGGCGAGGTGCTGCTGGAGTTCTACGCGAAACGACCGTCCAACACCGAGCGCACCGTGGCCATGGCCAATTTGCTGTTGCAGCACAGTCCCTTGCAGGTCGACGCAATGCTGCATGTTGCCGCCGCATACCAGCGAGATCGGTCCGATCTCTACGAAAGCAGGTTCAGCATGCCGGCCAAGATTCCCCCGCCTTTGCGACCGCACTTCAACGAGATCGAGGCGCAGATCGTTCGGTGGCACCGGCGAGCAGTGGCGTTGGGCTGGCGCGAACCCGAGGAAGCTTCAGAGGAGCAGTACAAGCTGGTCGTTCAACGGGCGAAGGCCCGATCCCGATAGGAGAGTTCATGCGATACCTGATTGTGATTCCGTTCTTGCGGCGGGCCCTGCTGGCGGCTCTGGTGACTTGCCCACTTGGCGCTGCAGCCCGATACGTTGAAAGTGATCCCATCGGCTTGGCTGCAGGCACAAACACATACACCTATGTCCGCAGCAACCCGGTTTCATACATTGATCCGATTGGCCTGTTGGATCGATTGGTGTTCGACGGTACCTACCTCACGGGCTACGAGGACTTCGGCGTCGAGTTCAGGGTACCGGCCGTCTCGGGGCCGTGGGGAAAGGGTGCATTGCCGGAGGGCATCTATGACGGATCGCTGCTGCGTCGACGCAGTGACAACAAGGCCATGATGTGTCCCAGCGGCCCAGGATGGAGTCTCGATCTCGACCCCACCTTCAAGACCGACCGTTCTCTTCTGCGGATCCATCCCGATGGCCATGTGCCTGGAACCGAAGGCTGCATCGGCCCATCCTGCTCGCATCAGAAAATCGTCTATGACGCCTTGCGGCAATACTTCGACGATGGTCGCGGCGTCACTTCCATTCCTGTCATCGTGAAATACCCGCGATGAGAGCCGTTCTCGGTCTCTGGCTCTGCCTGCTCGCAAGTCCTGGCGCGTGGGCGGCATGTCCGGCAAAGACCGGCCCCGAGGTTGCAGAAGTGCTCGCCAAGGCCATCGAGCTGAACGAGCACTTCAAGGCGTCGGTCCAATCCAGCGACGACGCCGCCTATCGCTCGTTGCGCAAGCAGCTTGAGTCGTATGGTGAGCAAACGGCCATGCCCTGCATGCGCCAGGCTGCGCAGATGCTGGCGAGCCACCCGGACCGGCGGCTGACGCGCAGCCTGCTGGAGTTCGCGATCTCGCATGAGAATGCCGCTGATGAGTCAGTCTCCGAGGCACTCGCCACCGTGTTCACGCGGCGCGCCGGCGACGTTGAGCGCGAGATCGGAACGTTCTCGCCTCAGCAGAGGAGCCTGCTGATCCGGCAGATAGAAACCGGCTTGCGATCGCTCGGGACACCCCAACCGCAAACCGTTCTCAGGTCGATCGAACGACTGAAGAGGCGACAAACGCACTGAGGCTTTTCTTCTTTCGTTTCGCTCGACGGCATCCTGCAGGCGCCGGGCGGTCCCGATGAAGACACCACCGGCGGGTTCGCCTTCTGCGGCTGGACGTTCAGCCACTGGGACGAGGCCATGGTTCGCTCGATGGAAGGCTTGCGACGGCAAGGACCGCGAGCTCTTGCTCGGCCGCAGGACCTACGAGATCTTCGAGGCCTACTGGCCGTACCAGGCGGCCGACAACCCGATTGCGCAGACACTCAACGCGGCCCGAAAGCACGTGGCCTCGCGCGCGCTGGAGACGCTGCAGTGGAACAACTCGACGCTGTTGCGCGGCGACGTCGTGGCGGCGGTCGCCGCACTCAAGTCGGAAGCGGGACCGGCCCTGCAGATCATCGGCAGCGGCAACCTGATCCAGACGCTGCGGGCCGCTTCGCTGATCGACGAGTACAACGTATGGACCTTCCCCGTCGTGCTCGGGCGCGGCGAGCGGCTGTTCGAACCAGGCGCACAGGCCGGCGCGCTGCGGCTCGTCGCTTCGCAAGCCTCGGCCACCGGTGTCGTGATCAGCACCTGCGTGCCTGTCGGCGACGTCCCGGTCGGATCGTTCCTGCAGGAGTCGCCGAGCGCGAAGAAATCGAAAGGCGCGCGAAGCTGGCGCGCGAGGCGCGCTGACGCGATCCCTGGCGGTCAGCGAATTCCCGTGGGCACGCCGGCAGCACAAACCATTACCACTTTCACCCCGTAAGTGGTACTGAAATGGTATTGAACCGATTAGAGTCCCGTCTGCTCGCTCGGCAGTGCGTCGGCATCGATGGACGCGAGGCCTTGGCGAGGGTCCCGACAGCCGTAGTGCCGGAACGCCACAACGACCGCCCATTCGGAGAATCCTTCATGCCCGCCACCCTTCCGCGCTCGAACCGACTGCGCCTGCTCGGCGCCTTCGCCTCGGTCCTCGTGAGCACCTCGATCTACGCCGCCAGCTACCCGGCCTGGAAGCCCGACACCTTCTACGCTGCCGGGTCGCTGGTCACCTTCAACGGTCGCAACTACCGCGCCACGGTGGCGCAGACCGACTACGCGAGCACCGGCTGGAACCCGACCACCGCGAGCCTGTGGACCGACATCGGCCCGGCCGACGGCCCCGCTCCTGCGCCGGCACCTGCGCCCACGCCCGCCCCCGCGCCGGCGCCCGCACCGGCCCCTGCCCCGGCT
>NZ_JBFUEB010000082.1:0-28689 GCF_056404395.1 Rhizobacter sp. P2_D12
CGGCGGTGCCGGCGGGATGCCCGGGGGCGCCATCAGGCGTTGGCGATCGTGAGCCCTTCGTGCGCGATCACGATGGTCTCCACCGCCACCTCGTTGCCCTGCGATTTCAAGTCGGTGCCGGTGATCTTGGTCGGCCAGGCGTTCGCCAGCGTCCACACCATCGTCGGCTTGCCGCCTTCATCGAGCAGGCTGATCGTCACCGGCTTGCGCTTGATCGTGTTCATCTTGATCTCGTTGAACCAATCCCACAGCTTGTTGTCGGACTTGAAGACGCCCTTCTTCATCGTCACGTCGCTGTACTTCTTCATGCCGGGCATCTTGATCACCGAGAAGGCCGGGCTGTCGCCGTGCCGGTACTCGATCGGCTGCGCCTCCACGTCGAGGCCCGAGACCTCCTGGAAGGACATCACGGCCGAGTCCCACTTCACCTCGAAGCGGAACTTGGGAAGCGGCCACACCGTGGTCGATTGCGCTGATCCATCGTCTGCCATGAGCGGCCTCCTGCGGAATGGTTGATGTCGTCAGTGAACGGGGTCAGGACTTCTGCATCTGCTGCTGGAAGGTGATCTCGATGAACTCGGCCGGGCGGCTGATCGCCACCAGCACCGTCACGCGCAGGATCCCTTCGAGGATGTCCTCGGGCGTCATCGTCTCGCCCAGTCCCACGTGCACGCTGAACGCGTCGTCCGGCACCGCGCCGGCCAGGCCGCCGCGCTTCCAGATGCCGGTCAGGAAGTTGGTGATCATGCTTTTGATCGTGACCCAGGTGTTCGCCACGTTCGGCTCGAACACCATCGCCTTGGCCGCCAGCCGGCACGACTCCTCCAGCATGATCATCGTGCGCCGCACGTTGATGTAGCGCCAGTCGAGGCTGTTGCCGTCCAGCGTGCGTGCGCCCCACACCAGCACGCCCTCGCCGATGAACGAGCGGATCGCGTTGACCGACTTGCCCTGCGTCGTGACGTTCAGGTCTTCCTGGTCCTCGTTCGAGATCGTCACCGCCGGCGACACCACGCCGTTCAGGCTCACGTTGGCCGGCGCCTTCCAGACGCCGCGCGAGTTGTCGACCATCGTGTAGACGCCGGCCATCGCCGGCGACGGCGGCAGCAGGTTGAGCCGGTTCTTCGCCTCGGCCAGGATGGTGTTGAACAGCGTGCTCGACGCGCCCAGGCTCTTGTTCAGCAAGGCCTTGTGCGTCTCCACCGCCATCTTCAGCGCCGCGGCGTCGAGCAGCTTGGCCTTCTGGTCGGGCGTCTTGTCCGACGCGTTGACGTCGGCGGTGATCGCCGCCGTCCAGTCGTCGTCGGTCTTCAGCACGTCCTGCACCGCCTGCCACTGCTGCGCGGTGCGGGCCGGCGTCGCCGGCGCCAGCTGGTCGGGCAGCGCCAGGTCCTGCATCAGCAGCTGCACCAGCACGTCGCGGTTGCCGATGTGGGTGTAGTCCAGGTCCTTGTCCTGCACCACCGTGGTGTTGACCCACGGGTAGTAGGCGGCCGCGTAGTCGAGGTAGTTGACGCCCAGCGCGCCGCGGAAGCCCTCGATCGGATCGACGCCGGTCGGGTTCTTGCGATCGAGCTGGCCGCCCCAGACGTCGAGGATCGCGATGCGGCTGTGCATGCGGCCGCCGCAGTGCTGCAGCATCGCCTGCTGCACCGAGATGCAGTTCTTCGCGCTCAGCAGCACCGCATCCGGGATCACGAGCATCGTCGGTTCCTGCTCCTTCACCAGCGGCTCGATGCCGTCCATCAGCTTGTCGGCCTCGACCGCGCCGCTGTAGTCGCCCACCGACACCACGTAGCACGGGCCGCCGCCGTTCTGGAAGAAATGCAGCATCCCGTAATAGAGCAGGAAGCGGCCGCCGTCGCTGCCGTCGGCCTGCGTCAGCAGGTAGTCCTTGGTGCCGGCGTGGAAGGCGGCGACCGCGTTCGGATCGGTCATCTCGGCGATCGCGAACTTCGGATCGGGCCCGAAGCCGAAGTACTGGTGGTACTCGGCCATCGAGCCGATGCGCCAGGGCTTGTTCAGCAGCGACTTGCCGGCGTTGTCGGCACGCCGGGTGTAGCCGATGAACGCGGGCACCGCGGTGGCCACCTCGACCACCGAGTTCGGGAACGCGTTCTTCTCGACGATATAGACGCCGGGTGTCTTCATAGCCATTGCGGCCTCCTCTGCGGGTTAGCGATGCACATGGATCTCGGAGACCAGGCGGCTTGCGCCGCCGATCTGCTCTCGGGCCAGGAACTGCGCCGCCGCCACCGGCAGGCGCTTGACCAGCACCTTGTCGCCGCCGCGCTGGCGGCTGCGCAGCTGGAAGCGCCGCTCGCTGCGCTGCGCGAGCGCGATCGGCGCGCTCGAGCGGATCGCGAGCAGCGGCGCACCGTTGTCCAGCCGGCCGGGTTCGGGTTCGCCGAACTCGGCCTCGCGCGCCAGGTCGACCACCTGCAGTTGCGGCTCGGGCCAGTCGCCGTGCAGGCAGTATTTCCACACGGTGGCGCGGGCCGCCAGCTGCACGCGGTAGCGCACCGGCGGCACCGGCAGCGCGGCCAGCGGCACGCGCAGCAGCGCGAGCGGCGGCATGCGGCGCGACACCGGGTCCAGCACCTGCACCACCAGCGGCCAGGTCAGCGGGCGCACGTCGACCGGCACCTGCCAGCCCTCGCCTGCAGCGCCGGGCTGCGCCGCGGCGGC
Organism: Rhizobacter sp. P2_D12; assembly: GCF_056404395.1. Taxonomy (NCBI): domain Bacteria; kingdom Pseudomonadati; phylum Pseudomonadota; class Betaproteobacteria; order Burkholderiales; family Sphaerotilaceae; genus Rhizobacter; species Rhizobacter sp. P2_D12. The sequence goes on from NZ_JBFUEB010000082.1 coordinate 2,689, forward strand.
GTCGAGGTACAGCAGCTCGCCGGGGCGCTGCGCCGGGTGGTCGGTGTACTGCGCGAAATCCTCGTCGGCGGCGTGCACCTGCCAGGCCAGCACCGCCGCCGGTTCGAGATCCTGGCAGCCGGCCGCGCCGAACAGCGCGAGAGCGCCGCCGTCCTCGCGCACGATCGCATCGGTGGCCCGCAGCCACCAGGCCGTGTCGCCGACCGGCACGAAGCGCAGACCGCGGCAGCGCCCGTCGGCGAAGAAGCCGTGGGCGATGTCGACGCGCAGCAGCGGCAGGTAGGGTCCCATGGCAGGCTCAGGCATGCGCGCCGACGTGCGGCTCGCGCACCACCGGCAGTTGCGCGTCGAGCTGGCCGGCATCGAAGGTGACCAGGCGCATGCGGTACAGCACCGACGGCAGGTAGCGTCCGCCGAAGGTGCCCCACAGGTTGCTCAGGTCGCTCATCGCGAGGTTCTCGATGTCGAGCGTGAGCTTGTCGATGCGCGGGTCCAGGTCGGGCGTGTTCTGGTGGTTCAGCACCGGCCGCGACTGGAAGAACGCGATCGTGCTGGAGACGAACTTCAGCGCCTCGGCGTAGTTGCCGGCCCCGAAGTTGGCCGCGAACATCAGCAGCAGGTTCAGCGACACCGGCACCGGCAGGCGCCCCTGCCGGCCGCTGCCGCCGTCCGGGCGGGTGCGGAAACCGGGCGTCGTGTCGTGCTCGATGTTGACCAGGAACACCGCGAGCCGGTTGTTGACCTGGCTCGCGACGCTGCCGTCCGGCTCGTACAGGCTCGAGACGACGACCAGTTCCTCCGACAGCTGGAAGGCACGCCGCAGCGCGCTGTTCAGCTGGTGGGCAACCTGGACGATGGCCGCATCGATCATGCTCGGACCCTGGTGGATGGATGAACGGACGATAAGGTGCGGTGCATCGCGCGCCCATCGGTCAATGTCTGAACTTGCACCTCCTCATTGCTGAGACGGCGGCAGCGCGCGGCTGAGGCGGCGCTGCCCGGCCGCCACCGCGCGGATCGCGTCGGCCAGCTCGGCCACCGGGTCGTCCTTCAGCAGGTAGCCGGCGGCGCCGGCCGCGAGCATCGCGTCGACGATGGCCGGCTCGTCGTGCATCGACAGCACCAGCACGCGCAGGCCGGGGTGCGCCTGCAGCAGCGCCTGCAGGAACGGCGGGCCGCCGCCGGGCATCTGCACGTCCATCAGCACCAGGTCGGGCGGCACGCGCGGCGGCGCGAGCCAGGCCTGCAGCGCGGCGGCGTCGGGCGCCTCGCCGACGACCTCGAGCCCGTGCCGGCGCAGCAGGTCGCCCAGCAAGGCGCGGTAGGCCGCGTGGTCGTCGGCCAGGACCAGGGTCAGCGGGAGTGCGGGAACGCCCATGGTGCCCCGCAGCCTGCGCCTGCGCGCGCGATCGCGCCATCGGGTGGCGCCTGATACGCGACGGATCGAATGCTGATCAGGCGGGGCTGCGCGCGGCGTTGCGCCACGGCAGTTCGAGCGAGCTCAGCCCTTCGCGCAAGGCATAGCGCGTGAGTTCGGCCAGGCTGCTGATGTCCAGCTTCTGCATCACGTGCTCGCGGTGCGTGGCCACCGTCTTGGCGCTGACGTGCAGCCGGTCGGCGATCTGCTGCGTCGACAGGCCCTCGGACAGCAACTGCACCATCTCGCGCTCGCGCGGCGTCAGCTGCGAGGCGCCGGCAGCCGGCTGAGGCTGGCCGCGGCTGCGCACCTCGTTGACCACCACCCTCACCAGCTCGGCGCTCAGGTGCACCTGGTCGGCCATGGCCTTGCGGATGGCCAGCGCGAGTTCCTCGTACGAGCAGTCCTTCAGCACGTAGCCGGAGGCGCCGGCCTCGAGCACGGCGAGCACCATGCGGCGCTCGGCATGCACCGACAGGCACAGCACGCGCACCGACGGGTGGTCGGTGCGGATGCGGCGCGTTGCCTCGACGCCGTTCAGGCCGGGCATCGAGACGTCGGTGACGACGATGTCGGGCTGCAGCTCGCGGGCCAGGCGCACGGCGGCCAGGCCGTCGTCGGCCTGGCCGACCAGTTCGATGTCCTTCTCGCGCGCCAGCAGCGCGCACAAGCCGTCGCGCACGATGCGGTGGTCGTCGGCGAGGACAATGCGGATGCCCATGGTCGGCTCCTTCAGGTGGGGACGGGCAGCACGATGGTCGCGTGCGTGCCGAGACCGGTCGACGAGCGGATCTCGAGCCGGCCGCCGATGGCCTGGATCTGCGCCTGCGTGCTGGACAGGCCGAAACCGCCGGCCCGGCTGAAGCCGTCGCGCGGCGCCGCGAGGGCGGCGCTGCGAAAGCCGATGCCGTCGTCCGAGACGCAGACCCGCAGGCTGCGGGCATCGCTGCGCGCGGTGATGCTGACCAGGCCGGCGCCGGCGTGCTTCTGCACGTTCAGGCACAGCTCGCGCACGCCGCGGAAGACGACGGCCAGCACCGCCTCGGGCAGCGACAGCGGCGGCAGCTCGCAGTCGAAGGACACGGCCAGCCGGCTGTCGCGCGCCAGCCGCTCGGCCAGGCTGCGCAGCGCCTGTTCCAGCCCGAGCCGCAGCACCGGGCTGCTCAGGTCGAAGGTGGCCGAGCGGGTGGCGCGCGCGGCCTGGGCCAGCAGCGTGCCGAGGTCGTCGAGTAAGGCGCCTGCGCTGTCGATGGCGACGAGCTCGCGCAGTTCGCCGAGCTTCAGGCGGGCCAGTGTGAGGAACTGGCCGATCTCGTCGTGCAGGCCGAGCGCGATGCGCTCTCGCTCGCGCGCCTCGGCGACGGTGATCTCGTAGGCCAGCGTGCGCAGGTGGCTGCGCGGCGGGCGCACGGCCGGGCGCTCGCGCCCCTGCCGCGCCCGGTTGATCGGCACAACATGTGTTCGCATCGTCCACTCCCTGGCGATCGTCGTTGGCGCCCGAAGGCGGCCGCCCTTTGCCGGGTGGCGCGACGATTATGGGCATGCAGCATGCCCGACGGCGCGGGCTTCAGCAAGATTCAGGACGATTCAGTGGAGGCACGCGGCGGCCTGTTCTTCCGGCTGGACGGTGGAAGTAGCCCTCCAGCAGCGCAACGACCTCGTCGACGAAGTCGGGTCGATCGAACAGCTCCGGCTGATGCGAGGCCGCCTGGTGGATGACGGCGTGGGCGGCGACACGTGCGACCTGGAGTGCGAAGCGCGGGTCGGGGACGTTCTTCATGAAGGGCTGCAGTGCCTGCAAGGCCCGGTCGTCGCCCTGGCGGTCGTCGCTCAGGCAGCGCTTGACCGAGCGCGGCAGTTCCTCTTCGATCGCCCGATGCACGGCCGGCGCGATGCGGTGCTCGGCAACCATCGCGCGCACGAGGAGGGAAAGCGCCGCCCGAAGGGATTGCTGCCCGGAAAGTTGCGGAAGCGCGTTCGCCAGCTTGTCGCGTACCTCCACGACATGTCGCCGCTCCAGCTCGGCGACGATGGCTTCCTTGTTCGGGAAGTACTGGTAGAGCGAGCCGATGTTCACGCCGGCGCGCTCGGCGATCGCATTCGTCGTGAACCGCTGCCAGCCAAACCTCACCAAAATGTAAGTCGCTGCTTGGATTATCGCGTCGACGGTGCTGCGCGAGCGCTCCTGCGTGGGAAGTTTCCTGGGTTTGGTGGGTGTGCGGGCCGTCTTCACGCGCTGCTCCGAATGCGAGTTTCGACAAGATAAGCCAAAGCTTACGATTTGGACATGGAAACGCAAGACACATTCACTCTTTGGGGCGCCTTCCAGGCGCTGAACGGTCGACGTCGCGCCATCCGCGATTACGACGGCACGGCCATCCCGGACGAGCATGTCCGTGAACTCCTGGCCGAGGCGGCGCGCGCGCCTTCCAGCGGCAACCTGCAGCCGTACCGGTTTCATTGGGTTCGCGATCCGGCACTCAAGGCACGCGTCGCTGCCGTCTGCAACGGGCAACGTGCGGCGGTTTCAGCGCCGACCTTGATCGTGGTCGCGGCAAGCCGGGACATCGCACTGCGCGCGGCGGCACAGCAACTGGCCCATGTCGACGCATCGACGGACATGCCTGAGCCGTCCAAGGCCTATCACCGCAAGCAAGTGCGGATGTTTCGTCGCGTCATGAACGTCGGCTCGTGGCCGGTCTGGACGCCTCTTGCGGCCCTTGTCGGACTCTTCCGGCCCAGTCTCTCGCTGCTTCCGGTGGGGCACCTGGGCAACCGATCCTGGGCGGCTCGCAACGCCACCTTTGCGGCGCAGACGTTGATGCTCGCGGCATCGGCCAAAGGGATCGATTCCTGTCCCATGGAGGGCTTCTCGGCCCCGAAGCTGGCCGAGGCCCTGTCCTTGCCGCGCGGGACCGTGGTGCCGCTGGTCATTGCGCTGGGATACCGGTCGCGAGACGCAAGGATCGAGCGGCAGTGGCGCAAGTCGTTGGCGGAGCTGATCGTGGAGCACTGACGAGGCAGCTCGAAGAGCGGGACGTCTCTGGGTTCCGAGACCTCAACTGCCACCATCCGGCCCGCGATGGAACACCAGCTCCTCCACCACCTCCCCGCCCACCAGGTGCTGCTCGACGATGCGGTCCATGTTGGCTTGCGTCACGTCGTAGTACCAGACGCCGTCCGGCTGCACGCAGACGATCGGGCCGCCCCTGCAGGCGGCGAAGCAGCTGACGCGGCTGCGCTTGACGCGCAGCGCGCCTTCGTTCAGGCCGGCCGCCTTGAACTTGTCGCCCAAGCTGTCGAACAGCGCCTGCGACTGGCCGTCCTGCGTGCAGCGCGGGCCGGTGCAGACCAGCAGGTGGCGGCGGTAGTCGCCGATCTTGGGTTTGATCACTTCGTCGGTCATGAGGACTCCAGGCAGGAAAAGGTCAGAACGTGGCGCGCATGCCGACGCGCAGCGTGCGCGGCTCCATCGGGTGCACGAGCTTCCCGTCGATGCCGGCACCGCCATTGCACGCGAGGCCGTCCGCCTTCGAACACGCCGCCCCCCAGTACTCGATGTCGTTGGCCTCGCGGTCGAACAGGTTCAGCACGTCCAGCGTGAACTGCAGCGACGAGCTGGCGCGCCAGCCCATCTTCAGGTTGGCGGTCCACAGCGAGGCCGATCGCTGCGTGCCGGTCTCTTCCAGCGCATAGCTGCCGATGTAGCGCCAGCGCAGCCCGCCGAACCACGCACCCTGGTCGTCGGCGGCCAGCGCGAACGAGGCCGAGCGCGGGATCGCGTTCGGCACGTACGTTCCGCCGTTCACCTCCTGCTCGAAGCGGGCGCGCGACCAGGCCACGTCCGCGTCCAGCAGCAGCCAGCGGTTCAGCTGCCAGTCGTTCGACCACTCGACGCCGACCCGCTTGGACGCGCCGCGCGGCTCGGTCACGCCCTCGTCGCCGACGAACACCAGCTCCGAGGCCAGCTTCATCTGCCACAGCGACAGGCTGGTGTTCCAGCCCGGCAGCGGCACCGCCCGCAGCCCCAGCTCGCTGCCGGTGGCGCGCACCAGCGCGGGCACCGGGTCGACCGCGGCCGTCACGCCGCGCATGTCGTTGCTGTGGAAGCCGCGGCCCCAGTTGGCATACAGCTCGGTGCGAGCGTCCGCGCCGAACGGGCCGAAGGCCAGCCCCAGTTTCGGGCTGGCCTGGTGCGCCCGCGCCCTGCCGCCGTTCTGCAGGTTGTCGGCGCCGCCGGTGGGTGTCACGTTCGCGCGCACCGTGTCCACGCGCAGGCCCAGGTCGCTGCGCAGCCACGGCTGCCATTGCGTGCGCGCCTCGGCGTACACGCCCAGCAGCGTCTCGCGCATGCGGTCTTCGCGCACGGTGCCGGTGCGCTCGCGGTTCACCGTGGTGTACAGGCCCAGCGTGCCGATGCGGTCGTGGCGCAGCTGCGCGCCCAGCGTCAGCTCGGTCTCGCGGCCGGCCGGCGCGATCGCCCAGTGCCGGGCCAGCTGCCCGCCCCACACCGTGCGCTCGTCGGCCTGCTCGTGCTGGTCGCCCTGCGGCCCGCCGATGTAGCCCGACGGGTTGGAGAACAGGTTCAGCCCGTAGTCGATCACGTAGGCGCTGGCCTGCGTGCGCGTGCTGCCCTCGCTGCCGGCCCATTCGCCGGACAGGCTGTGGCGGTGCGTGCGCCCGCTGTCGCCCGGCGCCAGCTCGCCGAAGCGGTCGATCTCGCCCGAGGCGATCGCGCGCTCGGGCACGTGCTCGGTGGCGGTCCACTCGGCGCGATAGGCCATCGCGGTCAGCGCATAGCCGTTGCGCGCGGTGCCGTCCGACAGGCGCAGCACGCCGTTGACCTTGCGCAGCCGCTCGGGCTGCTGCCACGGACCGTCGTTGGTCGCGGCCTCGAAGGCGGCCAGCAGCGTCGGTGCGCCCTCCTCGCCCAGCCGCCGGCTGCCGGCGGCGAGCGCGCGGCGGAAGTCGTGCGGGCCGACGCTCAGGTCGACCCGCGGCGCCGGCAGTTCGCGCTGGTAGTCGATGCGCGCCGAGCCGGTGGTCGCGAAGTCGCCGTCCTCGGCGGCGTAGACGCCCTTGCGGTAACGCATCGTGCCGATCAGCTCGGGGATCAGGAAGTTGAGGTCCATGTAGCCCTGACCGTGCGCGTGGCTGGCCATGTTGACCGGCATGCCGTTGACGAAGCTCGCGAAGTCGCTGCCATGGTCGAGGTTGAAGCCGCGCAGGAAATACTGGTTGGCCTTGCCGTCGCCGCTGTGCTGCGTGACGGTCAGCCCGGGCACCGTCTCCAGCACCTCGGCCGGGCGCAACAGCGGGCGGTTGGCCAGCTGCTGCGCGCTGACCTTGCCTTCGGTGGCCGAGTCGGCCACGCCGATCAGGTCCTGGCCGCGCCCGACGATGGTCACGGCCGGCAGGTGGGTGGAGGCCTCTTCGGCCTGCGCCGGCGAGAGGCATGTCATGGCCAGGGCCGACGCGGCCAGGGCGGTGGGCAGCTTGCGCTGTTGCATCGTTGAAGAGTTCATGGCGGCGACGCGTCCGCATTCCCGCAGATGTGTCGCCTGGTGTTCGCCGCGGCGCTGCTGCCGCGGGTCCTCACGCCAGGCCGGTATCCGGACTCGCGAGTCTTGATGCATCGCCTTCCCGGGACGCTCCGTCCCAGTGACTGGCCGCCGCCGAAGCAGCCGCCGTGATGCATCCGCACTCGCCCACCGTTGCGGGCGCAGTCGGGGCTTCATCCCCGTTCCCGTTTGACCTGCCGCGTGTTGGCGCGGCGGGCACCTGGTCGTGTCGTCGCACCGGCGCCGATTCCGTCGCGCCCGTGCGAAATTACCTGCGGCTCCTCCTTGGAAGTGACTGCCCCGCTGACGAACCCGGCGCCGGCAAGGATCCGCTCGTCCTGAGCTTGTCGAAGGGTCGTCCTGAGCTTGTCGAAGGCCTGTTGGCCATGCACCGGGGCCTGCGGCACCAACCCTTCGACACGGGCCTTCGGCAAGCTCAGTCCCTGCTCAGGGCGAACGGCTCATTTTTCAACCTTCTCCTTCATCGATCGTTTCCTCGGTGGCCGCCGCGTCGAGCGGCTCGGCCAGCGTCGCGGCGATGTAGTCGGCCGGCAGGCCGTGCAGCCGGGCCAGGTCGGCCACGGTGTGGCCCTCGGCGGCCTGCAGGCGCAGCGTCTCCAGCCAGCCCAGCAGCCCGGTGCTCAGCGAGCGGCCGGCGCGTTCGCCGTCCAGCGTCTCGCCGCCCTGCTCCAGGTCGTACTTGTTCGCGTAACCGCGCGGCGTGACCATGCGGCCGTGCCGGATGAAGGTGTGGCTGTTGCCGATCAGCACCGTGCTGAGCATGCCGATCTCCGACTCGGCCATCGCATCCAGCGTCGTGAACTCGATGCGCTCGCGTCGCCGGTAGGCGCTCTTGACCACGGCCACCGGCGTGTCCGGCCGGCGGTGCCGCAGGAACAGCCGCTGCGCCTCGACGATCTGCCGCGTGCGGCGGCCGCTCTTCGGGTTGTAGAGCGCGACGACGAAGTCCGAGTACGCCACCGCATCCAGCCGGCGCGCGATCACCGGCCATGGCGTCAGCAGGTCGCTCAGAGAGATCGCGCAGAAGTCGTGCGTCAGCGGCGCGCCCACCAGCGCGGCACAGGCGTTCAGTGCCGAGGCCCCGGGCACCACCTCGACCTGCACCGCGTCGTCCGGCGTCCAGCCGGCCTGGAACAGCACCTCGTAGGTCGGCCCGGCCATGCCGTACACGCCGGCATCGCCCGACGAGATCAGCGCCACCTTCTTGCCGGCGCGCGCCGCGTCCAGCGCGCTGACCGCCCGGTCGAGCTCCTCGGTCATGCCCTTGCGCACGACCTCCTTGCCCTCCAGCAGGTCGGCCACCAGCTTGATGTAGGTGACGTAGCCGATCACCACGTCGGCCTCGGCGATGGCAGCGCGTGCGCGCTGCGTCATGTGCTCGACACTGCCCGGGCCGATGCCCACCAGCATGATCTTGCCGCCCGTCTTGTCGTCATTCATGCGAGGCTCCCTTCGAGCGGTGCGCTCGCCGGCCCGAGCAGCGGCGCGATCCAGCGCCCGAACACCGGCGCCGCCACCAGGCCCATCGTCACCCACAGCGACAGCGCGACCGCGTGCGTGGCCCAGACGAAGGCCCGGCCGAGTTCCTCCAGCCGCTGGTGCGCTTCGCCGCTGAAGGCGATCAGCGGATCGCCGTCGGGTTGCGGCGCACCCATGATGAAGGGCAACGCGAGCCACGCGGCAGCCGCCACCCAGCGCCACGGCCGGCGGCCGAAGGCCACCAGTGCGCAGGCCGAGGCGGCGCTGCCGGCCGCCAGCAGCCACCACAGCTGGCGCAGGTGCAGGTCGGCCGCCTGCATGCCCGGCACCTCGGCCGGCAGGCCGAGCGCGGGCCACAGGTGCAGGCTCAGCCAACCGGCCGCCGCCACCGCGCCGGCGATGCGCCAGCGGCCGGCCGCAAGGCCGCGCTGGTGCACCCACGCGCCCATCGCGGCGAACACCAGCAAGGCGAGCGCGAAGGCGTGCAGCAGGTTGGCGATCCAGGTCCAGAAGCCGCGCTCCACGCCATCGGCCGGCGTCCACTCGGGGTCGTCGTGATGGTGCTCATGGGCCGGCGTGCCCTGCGCATGGGCGTGCTCCTGGGCCAGGGCCGGCGCCGCGGCCTGGCCTTCGAAGACCTCGGCCGCCAGGATGATCGGCACCGCCTGCCAGCGCTGCACCAGCCATTGCAGGCTGCCCACCGCGAAGGCGACGAGCAGCGCGCACCACACCAGGCGTCGGAACAGCATCGTTCACTCCGGTCAGTGGCAGGGACGGCCGGTGGCGTGGCGCACGTCGTGCGCCGCGTTGTGCGCCACCGGGCTGTCGGCGAAGGCCACGCCGTACAGCATCACCAGGCCGAGCAGCGCGGCAGCCGCCAGTTGGCGCAGCAGGCCGCGCGAGGCGGCGACAGTCAGGTCGAGCGAGGGGTTCAGGGCTTGCGGGTGCATCGGGTTCTCCTTCGAAGGTTGACGGTGATGGAAGGGCTCAGCGGCAGCGCGCCACCGAGACCGTGGCGTGGCGACCGTCGTCGCCGCGCAGGATGTGTTTCTCGACCAGCAGCGAGCTGGCCGGGGCCGCGCCGGCAGCCAGCAGCGCAGCGGCTTCGCTGACCGAGGGCGTGCCGGTGTAGCGGCGCACCGTCTCCGACGGGTTGGGCACGCGCACCTCGGCCAGTTCGCTGGCGTCGTAGAAGTGCAGCGCCCAGCCGCGCTGTGCGGCCAGCTCCAGCAATCCGCGTTCGTCGGACTTGAGCGTGATGCTGGCCACCGCCGCGACGTCGCACACGCCGACCCCGGCCAGCGCCAGCGCCTCGCCGACCGCGCGCGACAGCGTCTCGGCGGGCGTGCCGCGGTCGCAGCCGAGCCCCAGCGCCACCCTCATGCCGCGGCCTCGGTGACGGGCGGACGGTAGACCACCAGGCGCTCGTGCAGCTGCTGCCACAGCGCCGCGTCGACCGTGCGGTGCGTGACCCACAGCACGGCCTTGAAACGCGCCAGGTCGACGTCCTCGAAGCGCTCGAAGCGGTGGATGCTGGCCGGCAGCGGCGTCGGCCGGGTCCACCAGTTCGTACTGCCGGCTTCCTGCACGAAGGCGATCGGCTCGCCGTTGACGACGTGCGCCGAGACGCGCGTGATGTTCAGCTTCGGCGCCTCGACCGACCAGCCGAGCTCGCGGCCGAGGATGTCGACCGGGATGGTCTTGCCGACGTCGGAGGCGGTGGTCAGCACCGGTGTCGCGCCGGTCAGTGCTGCGACCTGTTCGGCCATCGCGTTGGCGCCGCCCACGTGGCCCGACAGCACCGGGATCACGAACTGGCCGGCGTCATCGACCACGGTGATGCCCGGGTCTTCGTCCTTGGATCTGAGGTGCGGCGCGACCAGGCGCACGACGGCGCCGAGCGACACGAAGAAGACGAGTTGGTCGTAGGCGGCGAACAGCGGCCCGATCTCGTCGCGCAGCGCCGCGGTGTAGGCGCGCAGCGGGTTCGCGAGCCCGGCGAACGAAGCGGCGAATTTCTCGGCGCAGACGATGTGGGCGGCGGGCAGGTGTGCGGCCAGTTGCGCGGCCTGGGTCGCGCCATGCCTGGTGATCGCGACGATCGCGATGCGGGTGTCAGTCATCGAGTATCTCCGTAGCCCGGATGTCAATCCGGGAACCCATGTCATTCTTCTTGAGGCACCCGCGGATGCGTTCTCCGCGCACGCGCAGGTGGTTGTGGACCAGCATCAGCGACAGGTAGCTGACCTTCTGCCCGCGCAGCGCCAGCATCTCGCCCCCGCGCAGCACGCGCTCGTCGGGCGCGCCGCAGCGTTCGATGAAGGCCGCGCCGTCCAGCAGCCCGCGCTGCTGCAGCCAGTCGAGCAGGTCCTCGATCAGCGGCTTGACCTTCATCAGCACCAGCGTGTCGAAATCGCCGAGCAGCCGGTCGAGCGCGGCCACGCCATAGGCCGCGGGCACGACGGCGATGGTGTCGTCCTGCTCGCCCAGCGGACGCCCGAGCGTCGCGGCGGCGGCATTGAACGCGTTGACGCCGGCGATCGTGTCGATCTCGACGCGTGCATCCTGCGACCGCACGGTGCGCGCCAGGTGGCCGAAGGTCGCGTAGGTGCTGGCATCGCCCTCGACCAGGAACAGCACGTCGCGCCCGCCGCGCAACAGCGGCAGCACGGTGTCGGCCGCGCGGTGCCAGCTGCGCAGCAGCTTCTCCTCGTCGTGCGTCATCGGGAACAGCAGCGCCAGGTGCTCATCCGGTGGCGCGAGCCCGGCGCGGGCGACGATGTCGAACGCATAGCTCGGCGTCCTGGTGCTGCGCGTCGGGTAGGCCCACACGGTGTCGCGGCGTTCCAGCTGGGCCCAGGCGGCGCGCGTGATCAAGCCGGGGTCGCCGGGACCGAGGCTGACGCCGATCAGCCTGCCAAGCGTCATGCCGCCTCCTTCTGCGCGCAGACGATCCACACCGGGTTCTCCGCCGCCATGCGGTGCATGTGCAGGATGGGCTTGCTGCGCGCGGCCTGCAGCATCACGACGTCCCATTCGGCGCCCAGCCCGGCCAGCGCCGACGTGGCGCTGCCCAGGTTCTCGATCGTCACGAAGTTCATCACCAGCCAGCCGCCGGGCCTGAGCCGCCGCAGGCACAGCGCGACCAGCTCGGCCAGCTCGCCGCCCGAGCCGCCGATGAACACCGCGTCGGGATCGCTCCAGTCCTGCAGGCCTTCCGGTGCCTTGCCATGCACCAGCGTGTGGTTGGAGACGCCGAAGGCCTGCACGTTGCGCCGCGCGATCTCGACGTCGCCGTCGTTCTTCTCGATCGCCCACACATGGCCCTGCGGGCACAGCCGCGCCGCCTCCAGCCCGACCGATCCGCTGCCGGCGCCGATGTCCCAGACGATGCTGTCGGCGCGCAGCTGCAGCCGCGCGAGCGACACCGCGCGCACCTCCTGCTTGGTGATCAGGCCCTTGTCGGGCTGGCGCTGTTCGTAGGCGGCATCGGCCAGCCCGAAGCGCACCGGGTTCGGCCGCGCGCGCACCCGCCACAGCAGCACCACGTTCGGGTCGGCGAAGCGCTGCTGCGCGGCCTCGGCCGGCGACAGGTCGGCCAGCACGCGTTCGTCGGCGGTGCACAGCCGCTCGGCCACCGCGAGGTGGAAGTCGTCGCCCTGCCCTTCGGCCAGCAGCAGGCGGGCGATGCGGTCGGGCGTGTTGTCGGGGCTGGTCAGCACCGCCAGCCGGTCGTGCCGGCGCAGGGCCTGGGCCAGCGCGTACAGGCCGTGCGACGGCGCCGCGCCCTGCACCCATTCGCCGGCGTCCTTGGCGTGGATGGAGACGATCTTCGCGTCCTGCCAGGCCAGGCCGACGCGCGCGCACGCGAGCTGCAGCGTCGACACGTTGGGCAGCACCTCGATCGCCTCGATGCACAGGTGGGTGGCCAGGTAGCTCGCGATGCCGTGGCACAACGGGTCGCCGGTGGCAAGCACCACGCTGCGCTGCTGCGCGTCGCGCGCACCGCGTATCCAGCCGGGCACCGCGCCGAGCTGGCCGGTCAGGTCGCGCCGCACGGCAGCGGGCGCGATGTCGTCGTCGAACAGCGCCAGCGTGCGGGCGCCGCCGATCACCAGGTCGGCCCGGCGCAGGTGGGCCAGCGCGGTGGCGCCCAGGCTTGCGGCGCCGTCGTCGAGCACGCCGATCACGCGGCAGGGTTGGGGGTCGGTCATGCGGGTCCTTGCAGGGATCGCGCCTCGGCGATCTTGTGGCCGTCGAAGTCGCAGACCAGCACGTGCAGGTCGAACCGGCGCCCGTAGCGGTCTGCGGCCGTCAGCGTGCTGACGACCTTGTTCGCCAGCGCGGTGTGGAATTCGTTCAGCAGGCCGAGCGCCTCCATGCGCTCGGCCGCGAACCGCGCCGTCACGTTGGCGGCGATGGCCGCGCATTCGTCGGGCGGCGCGCCGATGCCGGCGGCCAGCTCGGCCAGCAAGGCGGTGTCGACGTCGGCGCGGTTGGCGTGGGTGATGGTCTCGCCCTGCGCGATCTTGGTCAGCTTGCCGACCATGCCGCCGATCACCACCTCGCGCAGGCCTTCGGCCACCGCGGTGTCGAGCGCATAGCGCAGGAAGTCGCCCATCTGCACGAAGCAGGCCGGCGGCAGGTCGGGCCGCTGCTGCATCGCGAACTGCTCGGTGCGGCCACCGGTGGTCAGCACCACCACGCCGCGGCCGAGCGTGGCCGCCACCTGCACGCCCTGCACCACGCTGGCCCGGTACGCCGAGGTCGAGTAGGGCTTCACGATGCCGCTGGTGCCGAGGATGGAGATGCCGCCCAGGATGCCCAGCCGTGCGTTGAGCGTCTTCTTCGCCATCTCCAGGCCTTGCGGCACCGAGATCGTCACCTCGATGCCGGCCTCCAGCAGCAGGTCGGCCGCGACGGCGCGCACGTTCTCCTCGATGTTGCGGCGCGGCACCGGGTTGATCGCCGGCCCACCCACGTCCAGGCCGAGCCCGGCCATCGTGACGGTGCCGACGCCGGTGCCGCCTTGCAGCAGCACCGCCCCCGCCTGGTCGCGCAGCAGGCGCACGTCGGCGGTCAGGTGGGCCTTGTCGGTGCAGTCGGGATCGTCGCCGGCGTCCTTGATGACCATCGCGTGCGCGCTGTTCGCGTCGCAGCGGCCGTCGTTCACGACGAAGCGCACCACGTCGCCATTCGGCAGCACCGATTCGACCGCCTCCGGCACCGCGCCGTGCACCAGGCCCAGCACGGCGGCGCGCGCAGCCGCGGCCGAGCACGCGCCGGTCGTGAAACCGGTGCGCGTGCCGCGCTGGACGGTCTTTTCCATCATGGCGAGCCAGGCTCCCCGCGCTGCCGCGCTTCCGCCAGCGCCAGCAAGGCATGCACGGCCGCCACGACCAGGGTCGAGCCGCCCTTGCGCCCGCGGATCACGATCCACGGCACGTGCTGCAGGCCGGCCATCAGGTCCTTGGACTCGGCGGCGGAAACGAAACCCACCGGCATGCCCACCACCAGCGCCGGGCGCACGCCCTCGTCATGGACCAGCCGCACGAGCTCGATCAGCGCGGTGGGCGCATTGCCGATGCCGACGATCGCGCCGTCGAGCAGCCCCTGCGCATGGGCCTTGCGCATCGCCTGCACCGCGCGCGTCGTGTCCTGCGCCTTCGCGGCCTCGATCACGTCGGCGTCGCTGATGAACTGGTGCGCCCGCATGCCGAAGTGCGCCAGCCGCGGCGCCGACAGGCCGACGCAGATCATCTCGACGTCGGCGACGATCGCGCCGCCGCCGCGCAGCATCGCCTGCACGCCGGCCTCGACCGCTCGCGGGTGGAAGTCGGTCAGGCCGTTGAACTCGAAATCGGCATTGGCGTGGATCATGCGGCGCACGATGGGCCATTGATCGGGCGTGTAGCCGTGCGCGCCGACCTCGCGGTCGATCACCGCGAACGAGTCGTGCTCGATCGCGCGGCCGGCCGCGGTGAGCTGCTCGGTGACGGTGTTGACGCTGCTCATGGGTGGGCGTGCTCGTGCGGATGCTCGTGCTGATGCTCGTGCGAGTGGTCATGCGCAGGGTCGTGCGCATGGCCAGGGTCGCCGTCATGCCGGTGCCCCTCGTGCAGCGCCGCGTCGTCGCTGACCGGCACCGCCTGCAGGTGCCCCGACAGCAGGCCCTGCACCCGCTCGGACAGCAGCTGCGCGATCTCCGGCTCGAAGCCGAAGTACGCGCCGAGCGCGAAGCGCAGCTGCGGGTACTGCACCCGCAGGTGCCCGACCTGCCGGCCGATGCGCTGGATCAGCGTGCCGGTGAACAGGTAGTACGGCAGCACGACGACCTGGCGCAGCCCGAGCGCGGCCTGGCGCTGCACCACGCGTTCCAGGCGCGGGAAGGTGATGCCGGTGAAGGCCAGGTCGACCATCTCGTGCCGGCTTTCCTCCTGCAGCCAGCGGGCCATCCGCGCCATCTCGCCGTTGGCATGCCGGTCGGACGAGCCGCGCCCGAGCAGCACGACGCCGGTGGTGGTCGGGTCGGGCATGTCGAGTTCGTGCATGCAGTGCAGCAGCTGGCGCTGCAGGATCGCGAGGATGGGTTCGCACACGCCCAGGTGCGGCGCGTAGTCGAAGCGCACGCCCGGCCGCTGCTGGCGGGCGCGGGCGATGTGCGCCGGGATCTCGGCCTTCACGTGGCCGGCCGCGTTCAGGATCAGCGGCACGACGATCACCCGCTGCGCGCCCTGCGCGGCGCGGGCCAGGCCCTCCTCCACCTCGATGTCGGCGAACTCGATGAAGCACAGCTCGATGCGCCAGTGCGGATGCACCCCGCGCCACTGCGCGGCAAAGCGTTCGATCTCGTCGTTGCCGGCCCGCTCGCGCGAGCCATGGCCCACCAGCAGGATGGTCGTGGCGTTCATGGGGTCTCCTTCGGGATGGAAGCGCGCCGGAAGCGGTGCGTGAAGCCGGCGTCGTACAGCTTCGACTTGGCGAGTTCGGGCCAGTGCCGCGCGCCCAGCGCGGGGCTCGCGATGACCATGGCCTGGCTGACGATGCCGGCGTCGCGGCAGCGCTGCTTGATGTCGGCCAGCGTGCCGCGCACGATCAGTTCCTCGCCCGGCCAGCTGGCCTTGTGCACCACCAGCACCGGCGCGTCGTCGGACCAGCCGGCCTCGCGCAGGCCGGCCTCCACCTTGTGCAGCAGCGTGATCGACAGGAAGATGCACAGCGTGCAGCGGTGCCGCGCCAGCTCGGCCAGCGATTCGCCGTCGGGCATCGGCGTGCGGCCTTCGACGCGCGTGAAGATGGTCGTCTGCGTGACTTCGGGCAGCGTGAAGCTCTCGACCGCCGCCGCCGCCGAGGCCATCGCCGACGACACGCCCGGCACCACGCGCACCGGCACGCCGGCGGCGTCGAGCGGCTGCACCACCTCGATCAGCGTGCCGTACAGCGCCGGGTCGCCGGTCTGCAGGCGGATCACCGTCTCGTGCCGCGCGGCCTGCGCGACCAGCCAGCCGGCGATGTCACCCAGCGTCATGTCCTTCGAGTCGGCGATCTCGCAGCCGGCCGGTGCCCAGCGGGTGGCGGCCTCGTTGACCAGCGAGCCGGCGAACAGGATCGCGCCGGCGCGCGCGATCAGGTCGCGCCCCTTGACGGTGAGCAGCTCCGGGTCGCCCGGGCCGGCGCCGACGAACCAGACCGTGCCGGGGGCCGTCATGCCGCGGCCTCGCCGGGGTGGAACAGGCGCGCGACCGCCTGCGGGTTGGACGGGAAGTACAGGTGCAGGAAGGACGCATGCAACCGGCCGCCAGGGCCGGCGCGGTAGATGCCCTCGGGTTTTCCGTGCTCGCGCTGCGCCTGCGTCAGTGCCACCGGCGCGAGCGGCGTGGCCATGCGCGCGTGGTGGAAGGTGTGGCCGCGCAGCGGGCCTTCGGGCAGCTCGGCGCCGTGCAGGCCCAGGTTGACGAGGCGCTTCTCCATCACCGCATGGCCGGGCAGCAGGCCCAGCATGGGCGCGCTGCGGCCCTGGGCGTCGGTCAGCGATTGCAGCAGCGCCAGCATGCCGCCGCATTCGGCGACGACGGGCTTGCCCGCCGCGTGGTGGGCGCGGATCGATTCGCGCACGACGGCATTGCGGGCCAGCGGGTCCAGGTGCAGTTCGGGGTAGCCGCCCGGCAGGTACAGCGCATCGGCGGCAGGCACCGGCTCATCGGCCAGCGGCGAGAAGAATGCCAGCGCGGCCCCCAGGGCCTGCAGCGTGTCGAGGTTGGCACGGTACAGGAACGAGAAGGCGGCGTCGCGGGCCACGGCGATGCGCACGCCGGCCAGCAGGGGCTCGATGGACGCGGGCTCGGCCGCCTCGAAGCGCACCGGCGCCGGCAGCGGCGGCTCGTTGGCGCCCAGCGCCCGGGCCGCGCGGTCGATGCGCTGTTCCAGGTCGGCCACCTCGCCGGCCTGCACGAGACCCAGGTGGCGCGACGGCAAGGCGTAGGCCTCGTCGCGCGGCAAGGCGCCGAACCAGGCCATGCCCTCGGGCAGGCTGTCGCGCAGCATCTGCGCGTGCGTCGGGCTGCCCACGCGGTTGGCCAGCACGCCGGCCAGCTGCAGTCCGGGTCGGTAGCTGGCCAGGCCGTGCGCGATGGCGCCGAAGGTCTGCGCCATCGCCGAGCCGTCGATCACCGCCAGCACCGGCAGGCCGAAGCGCAACGCGAGGTCGGCGCTGGACGGCGTGCCGTCGTGCAGGCCCATCACGCCTTCGACGAGGACCAGGTCGGATTCGCCGGCCGCGCGGTGCAGCAGCTCGCGGCAATGCGCCTCGCCGCCCATCCACAGGTCGAGCTGCTGCACCGGCTGGCCGCTGGCGCGTTCCAGCACCATCGGGTCCAGGAAGTCCGGGCCGGTCTTGAACACGCGCACGCGCAGCCCCTGCCCGCGGTACCAGCGGGCCAGTGCCGCGGTCGCGGTGGTCTTGCCCTGGCCCGAGGCCGGGGCGCCGACCAGCAGCGCGGGGCACTGCGCGGCCCGGGGCAGCGAGAGGATCGTCATGAAGGACACGGACAACAAGCCCAGGCGTCCTGCTTCCCCGCAGGCACCTGCATTCAAGCCGCGCGCTCGACGGATCGGGCGCGCGGCTCCTTGTCGGCCGGTATCCGGGCTGGCGGAGACGGCCCGTGTGCCCTTCCCGGACGCCGGGGCGTCCAGTGGGATTCGACACGAGCTGAAGGCCGAAGCCTTCGTCCGCTTACCGTTGCGGGGGCAGCTCAGGTGGGGATGTGTTCCGGTGGAACGATCCGTCCTGATTCCCGTTTAACTGCGCCGGCTGAGGACCGGCGCGAGCACCAACGGTGCGGATGATATGCGACTCGGGCCGGTCGACGTGCCTGGACCTGCGGGGCTATCCTGGACTCGATACCGTTGCGACAAGGCCCTCACACGATGAACCCGCTGCGCCGCCACCTGCTGGCCCTGGCCCCGCTGCTCGCGCTGGGTGAACCGGCGCACGCGCTGATGGCCGGCAGCGTGCCCGATTCGCCGCAGGCACGCGTCGATGCGAACCGCCCGTCGTCGCCGTGGACCTCGGCGGTCGCGGTGCTCACGAAGGCCGGCGTCTTCTCCGGCGTCGTGGTGGCGCCACGCCACGTGTTGACCGCAGCACACGTCGCGGCCTCGGCGCAGCCGGCCGACGTGATGGTGCAGTTGAACCACGAGGCGGTGCCCTTGCAACTCGCGGCGAGCGCGATCGCGAGCTTTCCGGGCGCGAGCTTTCCCTACGACGACCTGTCGCTGATCACGCTGGCGAGCCCGGTGCCCGACGGCGTGCAGATCCTGCCGATCCGTCGCGAGCTGCCGCCGATGCACCAGGAACTGACACTGGTCGGC
The DNA here is from genome assembly GCF_056404395.1 of Rhizobacter sp. P2_D12. NCBI lineage: Bacteria > Pseudomonadati > Pseudomonadota > Betaproteobacteria > Burkholderiales > Sphaerotilaceae > Rhizobacter > Rhizobacter sp. P2_D12. Next base: position 21,037 of record NZ_JBFUEB010000082.1, read on the forward strand.
TACGGCGGCAGCGGGCCGGGCGACCAGGGCGCCAGCGTGCCGCGTGCGGCCGGCCTCAAGCGCAGTGGCCGCAATGTGCTCGACGCGGTGCAGGCGAGCATCGACGACTCGGGCCGGCGCAGCCTGTTCTTCCTGTACGACTTCGACGGTCCGTCCGGCGACGGCCCCTTGGGCGGGCCGTCGCTCGGCAACGCGATCGAGACCGGCGTGGCAGAGGGCGACTCGGGAGGCCCCGCCTATGCCGAGATCGACGGCCACCGCTGGCTGGTCGGCATCAACACGGTGACGCTGACGCAGGGCGCCGGCGTGCCGGTGGACTTCCGCTTCGGCACGATCGGCGGCGGGATGCTGCTGTGCGATCCGCGCTTCCTGGCGTGGCTGGAAACCCGGACCGGCGGCACGCTCGCGCCGCCTCCGGGGATGCCGTGGCCGGCCTGGGTCCTGGGCGCCGGCGCCGCAGGCCTGGTGGGCTTCCTGGGCCTGGGTTGGCGATGGACGAGGCGCACTCCCAACGCGTAGCCCACGGGCCCTGTCGGATCCATGGCAACCAGGCCGGCGCGACCTTCACCCCTCCTTCACCCGTTGCTGCACCCCCCTTGTTTGTCGACCCTACAGCGCGCTTTGGCGCTTGCGCCGTCACGCGCGGGTCGCTAACGTCACCTCCCCACGCACCGCAATGAAGCGATGCCGGTCCAGTACGGGAGGTGGACCATGCAACTGCAGTCGAGCCCCCTGCAGGGGCTGGTCGGGCACAACCGTTCCTTCGGCGCGGCCGTTTCGTTCGCGTGCAAGGCCGCGCGCCATGATTGTCCGCTCCTGATCGTCGGCGAGACCGGCACCGGCAAGGACGAGATCGCGCGCCTGGTGCATGCGCACAGCGCGCGCGCCGCCGGTCCCTTCGTCAGTCTCAACTGCGCGGCCCTGCCCGAGACGCTGATCGAGAGCGAGTTGTTCGGCTACGAGCGCGGCGCCTTCACGGGCGCCGGGCGTTCGTATGCGGGCCGCTTCGTCGCCGCCGACGGCGGCACGCTGTTCCTCGACGAACTCGGCGACCTGCCGCTCGCGTCGCAGGCCAAGCTGCTGCGCGCGATCGAGCATCGCGAGGTCACGCCGCTGGGCAGCCTGCGCGCGCGCCGCGTCGACCTGCGCATCATCGCGGCGACCCACCAGCCGCTGGACGCGATGGTGCGCGAGCGCCGCTTCCGCGAAGACCTGTTCTACCGGATCAATGTCGCCCGGGTGCAGCTGCCGCCGCTGCGCGACAGGCGCGACGACATCCTCGAGCTGGCCGCCCATTTCATGGCGCCGCTGCGCCGCACGGTCGAAGGCGCGCGGGTCGGCTGGTTCGACCACGACGCGCTTGCCTGCCTGCTGGCCCACGCCTGGCCCGGCAACGTGCGCGAGCTGCACAACGTGATCGAGTCGATCTTCATCGACCCGCCGGAGGGCGCGATCACCGCGCGCGCACTGCCGGCGTATCTGACGCAACACCTCGACGTCGACGGCGAGTCAGCCGTGCCGGACGAGCGCCAGCGCATCCTCGATGTGCTGTGCGCCACCCACTGGAACAAGGCCGCCGCGGCGCGCGATCTCAAATGGTCGCGCGTGACGCTCTACCGCAAGATGGCCAAGCACGAGATTCCGTGCGGGGGCTAGGAGTCTCCTGGCTCCTCGCCCTTGGCCGGCAACGCGATCGCGCCGAACTGCGCCTCGTAGTCGCCGATGCTGCGGTCCAGCAGGTCGAGGAAGACCTTGGCATAGGCCGGGGCCGTCACGATGCGCGTGTGCGCCGGCGCACCAGCCTCGCCGGGCGCGTCGGCATAGTCCTGCGAGAAGTCGAGCAGGAACTCGAACGCGTTGTAGCCGACCTCGAACTGGTTCGCGTAGGTGGCCAGTTCCGCCGCCAGTTCGGCCGCCAGGCCCGGCCCAAGCCCGGTCTGGCGTCGCGAACGGCGCTGGCGGCGCATGGCACGGCTTTCAGAGCGTCAGGAAGCCATGCAGCAGCGCGAGCACGCGCTGGCGATAGACGCCCGCCCCGTAGGCGCGGCTGCCGCTGATGCGGCGGCCCATCGCATAGATCGAGCCGGTGGTGCCGCGCGCGTTGCCGGCCGATTCGGCCGGCACGTTGGCGAGCGTCGCGGCCGTCGTGCTCATGCGGCGATAGTCGTCGCGCGTGCCCGCATGCAGCGACAGGCCCTTGGCCAGCATCTCCGGCTGCTCGAAGATGCGGTCCCAGTCTTCCGTGCGGCTGCGCGTGCAGGCGACGTCGCTGGTGTATGCCGCCCAGCGCCGCGCATAGTCGGCCAGCACCGTGTTGCTGCCGCGGTAGCCCTTGATGAAGTCGACGCAGCGCTTGTACGACGGCCGGCCCGTCGTCTGGATCACGCCGCGGCCGCGGAACTTGTTGAAGTCGGCCTGCATGATGAAGCCGTTGACGGCAGGGTCCTCGGCAGTCGTGAAATCGGCCTGCGGGTAGTAGCTGCCGTTCCACGCACCGCCGAAATCGCCACCATGATGGGCCAGCCGCGTCGCGCCGGACAGGCTGCCATGGGCGTCGATGAAGTCGGCATCGTCGAACAGCAAGCCGGCCGTGCGGCCGCTGCTCAGGTGGTTGTAGCTGGCCTTGAAACGGCCCGGGCTCATCTCGATGCGGTCGAAGAAGTACGCCAGGCCCGGATGGCGGCCGCGCGCATCGCTGCGCCCGCCGCCGCCGCGCTCCGGATGCGCCCACAGGTTGCCGCCGGTCTCGTTGATCGAGATGGCCGTGAACGCGGCGAAGTCGAGCGCCGTGATCTCGCTGCGGTCGAAGGCCGTCGCGACCTGGTTCCAGAACGCCGTGAAGCGGTCGCGCACGAGGCGGCTCGTCGCGATCGCGCCGCGCGCACTGAACGGCGCGCTGTGGGCCAGGCCGGCGTTGTACCAGTCGATGAACGAGGTGTGCCCCGCGCGGCTGAACAAGCCATCGACGTCGGCCGCGTTGCGCAAGCGGATCGCCGCCAGGCGGTCGACGTCGCCCTGGTCCAGGTCGGTCGTCACCGCCGTGCGCGGCGGCGCGCCGAAGGCGGTCACCGAGCCCGACACGTCCAGCGCCGTCGGCGTCACGCCGGCCGCCGTCAGCAGGCGGCGCAGCGGGCGGTAGTGGCCGTAGCGATGCTCCTTGTTGGCCTCGGGCGCGCGCGCCCAGCCGCCCTGCCCGGCAGCATCGGCGGTGCGGTCGAGCCGATGGCCGGCGAAGTCGGCCGCGGTGGCCGCCCGGTCGGGCACCAGGCGCCACCAGCGCGCCGCCGGCCCGATGTCGGCCGGGTCCGACGAGCGCGATTCCGCCGTGCAGAAGTAGATGCCGTCGGCCCGTCGCTCGGCGCGCGACAGGATGCGGATGTGGCCGCTGAGCCACATCGTGTCGCCGGCGCAGAGCTGGGCCGGATCGGTGACGCGCTCGAAGCTGCCCTGGCCGCCCTTGAGCATGGCGCTGCTCGTGCTGTCGGGGTGCGCGATGCGGTCACCGGCGGCCGCGCCGGGCACCTGGTCGATGATGCGGTTCAGCGCCTGCGACACGAAGCCCGAGCAGTCGATGCCGAGGCCGTAGTGCTGCAGGAAGGCGCGCAGCGTCGTGGAGCTCGGATTGCCGTTGATGGTCGGATCGGTCGTCAGCACGCCGCGAGTGTCGGCTTCCTGCAGCAGGTCGCGGATCTCCTCGGGCGTCGGCTTGCCGATCTTCGCGTTGCTGAAGCGCCGCTCGGCGAGCACCGCGCGCAGCCCGGCCGGCGCGGCCTCACGATGCCGTCGCGCCGCGTCGTGCCGCGCCCTGGTGGCCGGCAGCGAGCTCGCGTTGGCGTTCATGAAGTAAGGCGGATGCACGGCGATGGTCTGCGTGCCCACGCGCACCGGGATGCCCTTCCAGCCGTTCAGGAAACCTTCGACGACCTGGCAGATGCGCTGGTCCCAGGTGGCGCCGTAGCCGAGCGCGCCGCCGTAGGGGTCCGGTCCGAGACCCAGCGGATCCTCGTAGCCGGCCGCCGCCGCGCGCGCGCTCACCGCATGGCCGGCCCGGTCGAGCGTGTAGCGCGGGTCGTTGATCGGCCCCTCGGCGGCGATCAGCACGCTGAGGTTCGGGTCGCGCAGCACCTCGGCGACGCGGCGCTCGGCGCCGTCGACCTTCATCGTCGGCCAGACCAGGCGCACGCCATGGCTGTAGTCGACGAACACCGGCTCGTGCGCGAACGACGGGTAGCCGCGCATGACCGTCGTGCCGTTGCGCGGCGCCTGGATCGGCACGCCGCCGGCGGTGTAGGCGCCGTAGAACGCGAGCTTCGGCCGCGCCGGGCCCATCGCGCCGGTCGTCTTGTTGCGCGCGGCGCGCAGGTAGCCGTTGCTGATCACGATCTCCTTCTTGTGGCCTGCCGTCAGGATGGTCGGCGGGCGGTGCAGCTGGCGGTCGATCTGCTGGCTGTGCCACAGGTAGCTGCTCGAGGCGTCCTGCAGGTGCGCGCGCGGCGTGTTGGCATAGTTGCCCGGGATGAACGCGAGCTTGGTCGGCGCGGCCTGGTAGAGCTGCTCGACCATTCGCGCGGTCGGCAGCAGGCACTCGAACAGGTCGGCGATGCGCTGCGCGCTGACCGGATCGGTCGGGATGCGCACGTTGTCGCTGTCGCTGCCGAGCGTGAGCACGTCGGCCGTCACGTAGTACTCGATCTGGTGGCTCTGCCCGCCGCGGTCGTCGGCGGTCGTGCGCACGGTGTGGAAGGTGCGCATCCACGACGGCATGTTGCCGGTGCGGACCTGCTCGAAGATCCGGTTCTCGCGTTCGACGCCCTTGCGCTCGCCGAGGCTGCCGATGAAGGCCGAGCCGGTCGGCGCATCGCCGGCGCGCGCCGGTGCGCGCAGCTGCGGCATCGTCACGTCGAAGGCCTCGCCGTCCCAGGCGGCGGCGCTCTCGTAGCTGCCGTCCTCCCACTCGTCGCTGGCCGCATGACTGGCGCTGTAGTCGTCGCCCTGCCCCTCCTCGCCATGGCCGTGGGCACGCGCCGCGGCCGCCGGCAGGTCCTGGGCCTGCGGCGACAGGTCGTTGCCCGGGTCGGCCAGCAGGCGCCCGCCGAACGTGTTCGGCACGTCGTTGTGCTCGATGCCGCGGCCGACGACGCGCTGGACGCGGTAGAACTTGCGCAGCAGCGCCCGCAGGTCGGCGTCAGGGGCCTTCGCGGCCAGCACCTGCACGAGCATGCGGTCGATCGCCTGCGCCTGCGTGATCGTGCCGCCGAGGGACAGCACGCGCACGTGGTGGCCGGCGCTGCGCAGGCGCTGCAGCGCCGTCTCGCCGCGCGCCGTGCCGACCAGCGCGATGTCGGCGTCGAGCGCGGCCTCGACCCAGGGACGCAGCGCGACCGGCCAGTCGGGCCCGCCGTAGGTGGCGTCGAACAGCTGCACGCCCTGCACCGCCGTGCCGCTGCCGGCGGTCGACTGCAGCAACTGCAGCAGCCGCGCGCCGCCACCGGAATGCGCGGTCAGCACGATCCGGCCGCGCATCAGGCTGCCGCGCCCGGCACCGAAGGCGCCGAGCACCTCGCCGAGCACGGTGCCCAGCTGCTGCGCGGTCGCCACATGCGGAAAGTTGAAGCTCTGGCCCTGGAACTGTCCCGTCCGCGAGTTCACCCAGCGTCCGGCGACGCCATGCGGCACCAGGCCGATCGTCGCGCGCGGAACGCCTGGGCTCGCGAGCCCCAGGCCGCTGATGCCGGCCTTGGCGCCCAGGTTCATCGGCGGCGGGCGGCTTTCATCGGCGTAGCTGGTGAACCCGTGCAGGTGGACGACCATGTCGACCGGGCCGCTGAAGCCGGGCGGCAATTGAGTCCAGCGCAGCCAGCAGTTGTTGCGCGACAGGTCGTGGCCCGGATAGTGCGGATCGCGCGGTCGCCGCAAGGCGGGCACGGTGTGCACGCCGTCGCCCTGCGCGGCGCCGAGGTTCAGGGTCGCGTCGAAGGCCGAGACCGGGGCGGTCGAATCGGCGCCGAACACCAGCGCGCTGACCGGGGTGGCGCCGACGTAGTTCGAAGAGGTGCTGCGCATGGTGGTCTCCTTGCTGTGCGTACCTGTGCGTACCTGTGCGTTGGGGGTCTCAGGCGCTGGGCGCGGGCGCTGCCGCCTTGCCGTCGCCGCCATGGGTGTTGACCGGCGTGTTCGCGGTCGGGTTGGGCGTGTTGCCCATGATCATGGACATCAGCTCCGGCTTGGCGAAGCGTTCCATCGGGAAGTAGTCGCTCTTGAACTTGAGGTCGACCTCGCCGGTCAGGTCGGCGTGCACGTCGATCGAGTCGCTGCTGTTGGCCTTCTTCGACGAGACGTAGGCGACGCTGGTCTGCTGCTCGCCGCTCGGCCCGCCGAGGAAGCCGGCCAGGCCGCCGCCGAAGCTGAGCTTGTTCTGGTGCTTGAAGTCGAACTGGCTCGCGCTCTCGGCGTTGGCCAGGTCCTGCGCGTTGATCTGGAAGCCCATGCGCGCATAGATGCGGCCGCTCGTGATGACGATGCGGTTGATGCCCATCAGCATCATGGTCGACAGCATCTGGTGCCGGCTCTTGGCCAGGTAGCGCCGCGCGGCCGGCACCAGTTTCTCCTCGGCCGCCTCGTCGGAGATGTCGACGTCCTCGTCCAGGCCCAGCGTGCCGCGGAAATCGGGCTTGCCCGCATCGCCGGCATCGTCGCGCGCGACCACGCGCGGGCGCTCGCCGCTGGCGTCGATCTTGAAGTGGCTCGGGTAGGCGCCCGCGACCCAGTCGCGCGCGTTGTTGTCGCTGATGTTGTCGGCCATGAACTGGTCGACCGTCTTCGACACGTTGGCCAGCAGCGCGCCGTAGGCCTCCATCTGCTGGATGCTGGCGTTGACGATCGCCTGGAAGGTGCCCTTGATCAGGTCGGCGACGAAGGTCGGGAACGCGATCGCGTTGAGCGTGTCGCGCGTGATCTTCGCGACCGAGCCGGTCGCGCGCGTGTCGAAATCCTCGCGCTCCTTCTTCTTCGCAAAGGCCTGCACCGGTGGCACGGTCGCTTCCAATGCACTCAGCGCTGTCTGCGGCGCCCACGCCGCGACCTCCTGTGCCGCGACAGGCAGCGTCTCGCGCTGGCGCAGCACCGGCGTCTGGCCCAGGCGCTTGCTCTGTGCCCACTCTTCATGGACGAGCGCGGCGGTGTAGGCGGCGATCTTCTCGAGGTCGCGACCCATCGCCTCGCGGCGCGAGATCGGCAGGTCGTGGAAGGCCGGGCTCGATTCGAGCAGCGCACGCACCTGCGCGTGGACCAGCTTCGACACCGGCGGCGTGATCGTCATGCCCTGCGGCTGCGGCAGGGTGTCGAAGGGCCCGGGCAGCGCGGCCGCCGCGCCGGCGACGTTCAGTGGACGGTCCATGGGAGTCCCTTTTCGATGGCAGGCGCTGCGCCGAGCGATTGCTCCTCGGCGGCCGGTTCCCCATCGGGTTCGGCAGTCGTTTCATGGCCGGCGTTGGCATCGGGCGTCGCCTCCGGCGTCGGATGGGGCGTGCCGCCACCGCCGGCTCCCCCGCCCGCGTGGGTGCCGCCGCCTTCGGTGGGCGCCGGCACCGGGCGATTGGCGCCGGGGTCGAGCGCGCCGCGCTGGATCGGCGTCGCCGTGGGCAGCCGGGCCTC
>NZ_JBFUEB010000083.1:0-27559 GCF_056404395.1 Rhizobacter sp. P2_D12
ACGCCGCCGCCCGCGGCGCCGCCCGCGCCGGCCGCACCGCCGGCGCCGGCCTCGGTGGCCGTGGTGTGCCCGAACTACCGCTCGGTGCTGAACGATGCGGGGTACCCGCGCGAGGCGCAGCGGCTGAACATCGAGAAGGGTGAGGCGGTCATCCAGTTCACGGTGGGGGCCAACGGCGAGATCAAGAACATCCAGACGGTGAGGGCCTCGCACCCTGCGTTTGCGCGCAGCAGCCAGCGCACCGTGGCGGACTTCAAGTGCCAGGGGCAGGGGCAGGACATCGTCGTGCAGGTGCCCATCAGCTACAAGCTCGAGTGACCCGCGAGCAGCCTTCGACCTAACGCAAACAAGCCTCTTACCCGGGGCTCGAACAACATTTCTCTAGAGATTGGAAACACCATGTCTTTTGTTTCTCTGCGCTCGCTGGCCACAGCTTTGAGCCTGGCAGTTGCCTCCGCCGCATTCGTTGCGCCCCAAATTGCACAAGCGCAGGCYTCGGCCCCGGCCGCTGCCGAAGTGCCGGCGCCGGCGCCCGTGGCGGCACCGGCGGCCCCCGTGGCGGTGCCGGGTGCGGTGACCAAGGAGAGCGTGGACAACCCGTACGGGCTGAGCGCGCTGTGGGCGCAGGGCGACTTCGTGGCGCGCGGCACGCTGATCATCCTGGTGATCATGAGCATGGGCAGCTGGTACATCCTGGTGACCAAGCTGTTCGAGAGCTTCAAGATCAGCAGCGAGGCGCGTGCGGCGCGCAAGAGCTTCTTCAAGTCGGCGAGCCTGAACGACGGGGTGGCCACGCTGAAGGACGGCAGCGCGTTCCGCTTCATTGCGGAGACGGCGATCGAGGCGGGCGAGCACCACGAGGGGGAGCTGACGGCCAACATCGACCGCAACACGTGGGTGAGCATGAGCGTGCAGCGCGCGATCGACAACGTGCAAAGCCGGCTGCAGGACGGGCTGGCGTTCCTGGCGACGGTGGGCTCGACGGCGCCGTTCGTGGGGCTGTTCGGCACGGTGTGGGGCATCTATCACGCGCTGACGGCGATCGGCATTGCGGGGCAGGCGTCGATCGACAAGGTGGCCGGCCCGGTGGGCGAGGCGCTGATCATGACGGCCATTGGCYTGGCGGTGGCGGTGCCGGCGGTGCTGGGCTACAACTGGCTGGTGCGTCGCAACAAGGTGACGATGGAGTCGGTGCGCAGCTTCGGGGCGGACCTGCACGGGGTGCTGCTGGGCAGCCGCGCGACGGTGCGCGGTGGCCGCTGAGCCCACATCCTGAAGCCTTGACGGGAGAACGCGCATGGCGATGAGTATTGGCGGGGGTGAYGGGGACGACGACGAGGTCGTCTCCAGCATCAACACGACGCCGCTGGTGGACGTGATGCTGGTGCTGCTGATCATTTTCCTGATCACGGTGCCGGTGGTGACGCAGACGGCGCCGGTGTCGCTGCCCAAGGAGACGAACATTGCGCGCCAGACGAAGCCGGAGAACATCGAGATCTCGGTGACCAAGGACGGCGACGTGTACTGGAACGCGCAGGCGGTGGCGGACAACAACGCGCTGGTGGAGCGGCTSAAGAAGGTGTCGGTGCTGACGCCGCAGCCGGAGATCCACATCCGCGGGGACGAGAAGAGCCGCTACGAGTCGGTGGGGCGRGTGGTGTTCGCGTGCCAGCGCGCGGGGATCCAGAAGATCTCGTTCGTGACCGAGCCGCCGCCGCGCGGCTAGCCGTAAAGGATTGAGCAATGGGAATGAACGTAGGCTCGGGCGGCGGGGGTGAGCCCGACGTGATGGTGGAGATGAACACGACGCCGCTGATCGACGTGATGCTGGTGTTGCTGATCATGCTGATCATCACGATCCCGATCCAGCTGCACTCGGTGAACCTGAACATGCCCACGGGCAGCCCGCCGCCGCCGCTGCGCGACCCGGTGGTGGTGACGATCGACATCGACTTCGACGGCACGATCCTGTGGAACGGCGAGGTGGTGCCGGACCGCACGGCGCTGGAGACGAGGCTGGCRGCGGCGGCGGCGATYGCCGACCAGCCGGAGGTGCACATCCGGCCGAACAAGCTGGTGGAGTACAAGTCGGTGGCGATGGTGCTGGCCAGTGCGCAGCGGCTCGGGGTGAGCAAGCTGGGCATGGTGGGCAACGAGCAGTTCATCAAGTGAGCACGATGGTGGGCAAGCTCAAATCAAGCAAGCTGAAACCCCTGGTGGCGGCGCTGGTGCTGGGSGCYGCRCTGRSSGCACAGGCGCAAGACAGCGTGCGCCCGGACGTGGGCCGCCCGCTGCAGGCGGCGGGCGACCTGATCAAGGCGGGCAAGTACAAGGAAGCCTTGGCCAAGGTGCGCGAGGCGGACGCGGTGCCGAACCGCAACGCGGGSGAGAACTACACGATCGAGCGCATGCGCATCGCGGCGGCCTCCGGGGCGGGCGATGCGGAGACGGCCGGCAAATCGTTCGARGCGCTGGCGGCCACGGGCAAGCTGGCGCAGGCGGACAAGCTGCGCATGCTGGAGTCGCTGGCGGGCACGGCGTACCGGGGCAAGGACTACGCGAAGACGATGCAGTGGGGCCAGCGCTACTTCAAGGAAGGCGGCACGAGCGGGCAGATCCGCACGCTGCTGATCCAGGCGCAGTACCTCGGGGGTGACTTCGCGGGGGCGGCGCGCGAGCTGCAGGTGGAGATCGCCGCGTCGGAGAAGGCGGGGCAGGCACCGGCGGAGGACCGGCTGAAGCTGCTGGCCAACGCGACGCAGCGCATGAACGACACCAACGCGTACGTGTGGGCGGTGGAGAAGCTGGTCACGTACTACCCGCAGAAGCAGTACTGGGTGGACCTGCTGGGGCGGCTGCAGCGCAAGCCGAACTTCAGCGACCGGCTGGCGCTGGACACGTACCGGCTGAGCCTGGCGACGGGGGCGATGAGCGCGGCGGCRGACTACATGGAGATGGCKCAGCTGGCGCTGCAGGCCGGYGGGGTGAACGAGGCGCAGCAGGTGCTGGACAAGGGCTTCGCGGCCGGGGTGCTGGGCRCGGGGCCGGAGGCCGAGCGGCACAAGCGGCTGAAGGACCTGGTGGTCAAGCGGCAGCAGGAGGCCAAGGCGGGGCAGGCCGAGGCGCTGGCCGAGGCGAAGAAGGACAAGGACGGCAAYGCGCTGCTGGCGATCGGGATGGACCAGGTCTATGCCGGSCAGGCCAAGCCGGGGCTGGAGCTGATGCAGCAGGGGCTGGCCAAGGGCACGAAGCGCCCGGACGATGCGAAGCTGCATCTGGCGATCGCGCAGCTGGCGGCGGGCGACCACGCCAAGGCCGCGGCCGGCTTCAAGACCGTGCAGGGCAATGACGGCACGGCCGATCTCGCGCGGCTGTGGGCGTTGTACGCCCGCCGGAAGTGACCTGAATCCCCGGATGAAGCGCAGCGGAATCCGGGGATGTCTGGACTGAACTGGTATCGTGGATCCTGATCGCCCTGCAACGGGGCGACGCGCACCATCCGACAGGTGCCTGTAAGCGCTTGAAAACAAAAGGGAAATCCCGAGCGTAAGACAACTCTAATACCAATTGACTTATTGGTATTGCTGGTACTAAACTGGTTTCATCGCGGGGCAGGTGGCCGCCGCTCATGAACAAGTGCCAGAGAGCAGTCGATGATCGAATACCTGATCGGCGTGGACGGAGGAGGCACAGGCACCCGGGCCCTGGTGTCGCGCCGTTCCGGGCCGGTAATCGGCCAAGGCGAGGCGGGTCCGTCGGCGCTGGGGCAGGGCATCGTGCCCGCCTGGCAGCAGGTCGAACTGGCCGTGTCGCGCGCCTTCGAGGCCGCCGCCCTCCCCCGTCCCGCTCACGCGCAATGCGCCCTCGGCGCCGGCCTGTCCGGCATGAGCAACGCGCCGTGGCGCGACGACTTCCTGTCCCGCAACCCCGGCTATGCGCGGCTGCTCGGCGAGACCGACGGCTTCGCGATGCTGGTCGGTGCGCACGACGGCCGCCCCGGCGCGCTGCTGGCGGCCGGCACCGGCAGCATCGGCGAGGTGTGGCGCACCGACGGCACGCGGGCCAGCGTCGGCGGCTGGGGCTTCCCGGTCGGCGACGAAGGCAGCGGCGCCTGGCTCGGCCTGCGCGCGATGCGCATCGCGCAGTGCGCGATGGATGGCCGCCTGCCGTCGGGCCCGCTGGCGCTGCGCATCTGGGCGCAGTGCGGCGACGACACCGAATCGCTGCAAGCCTGGTGCGGACGCGCCGGCCAGTTCGCCTACGCCCAGCTCGCGCCCGCGGTGTTCGACACCGAGGCCGCCGACCCCGCCGCCGCGCAGCTGCTGGCACGCGCGGTGGCCGAGCTCGAAGCCATCGCCCGCGCGCTCGACCCGGCCGGCGTACTGCCGCTGGCCGTGCTCGGCAGCGTCGGCTTGCGGCTCGCCCCGCGCCTGTCGCCCGACCTGCTCGGCCGCTGCGTGCCGGCCGCCGACGGCCCCGCGGCCGGCGCCCTGACCCTGATCCGACGCGAAGTCGAAACCGATCGATGAAGAAAGCCTTGTTCGAATTCAAGCCGGACGCGCGCGACAGCTCGCCGCTGTACGTGCAGCTCGCGCGCAAGCTGGGCCAGGCGATCCGCGACGGCCGCTACCAGGCCGACGAGGCGCTGCCGTCCGAGCGCGTGCTGTCGGAATCGCTGGACGTCTCGCGCGTCACTGCCCGCAAGGCCATCGACCAGCTGGTCGAGCAGGGGCTGATCGTGCGCCGCCGCGGTTCGGGCAACTACATCGCGCCGCGCATCGAGCAGCCGCTGTCGCGCCTGACCAGCTTCTCCGAAGAGCTGCACCAGCGCGGCTACACGCCGAGCTCGCAGTGGCTCGAGCGCAGCATCACCGCGGCCGTGCCCGACGAGCAGCTGAGCCTGGGCCTGTCGCCCGGCGCGCGCGTCGCGCGGCTGGAACGCCTGCGCCTGGCCGACGAGGTCGTGATGGCCTACGAGGTGAGCGTGCTGCCGCAAAGCGTGCTGCCGCAACCCGAGCTGGTCGACGGCTCGCTGTACGAATACCTCACCGCCACCCGGCAGGCGCCGGTGCGCGCGCTGCAGCACATCCGCGCCCTCAACGCGCAGCCGCGGCTGGCCGAGCAGCTCGGCGTGCCGGTCGGGCAGGCGGTGCTGTTCATCACCCGCATCGGCTACCTGGAATCCGGCCAGGCGGTCGAGCTGACCCATTCCTACTGCCGCAGCGATTACTACGACTTCGTTGCCGAGATGAGAAGAGACGCATGAGCATCAATGTGAAGGGCACGGTCCTCACCCCCCAGGGCTTCGTCGCGGGCTCGATCGAGTTCGGCGACGACGGCCGCGTCGCGCGCGTCGAAGGCACGCCGGTCGACGTGCGCGCGGTGCGCGACGGCGCCGGCCCGATCGTGCTGCCCGGCTTCATCGACCTGCACGTGCATGGCGGCGGCGGGCGCGACATCATGGAAGGCGGCGACTCGGCGGCGCGCGTGGCCGAGCTGCATGCACGGCACGGCACGACCGCGCTGCTCGCGACCACGATGACCGCGCCGATGGCCGACCTGGAGCTCGCCTTCGCCGGCCTGAAGACGGCGTGCGCCGGCCGCAGCCCGAAGGGCGCGCGCGTGCTGGGCGTGCACCTCGAGGGCCCGTACATCAACGGCGGCAAGCTGGGCGCGCAGCCCAACTTCGCGCGGCCGGTGCAGACCGGCGAGCTGGCGCGGCTGAACGAGCTGGCACCGATCCGCCTGATCACGCTCGCGCCCGAGATCGCCGGCAACATGGACCTGATCGAGTCGCTGTGCGCCGCGGGCTTTCGCGTGCAGCTCGGCCACACGCTGGGCAGCTACGAGGACGGCGTCGAGGCGCTGCGTCGCGGCGCGGGCGGCTTCACGCACCTGTTCAACGCGATGAGCGGGCTGCACCACCGCGAGCCCGGCATGGTGGGCGCGGCGCTCGCGCATGCGAAGTACTCCGAGATCATCCCGGACCTGCTGCATGCGCACAAGGGCGCGATCCGCGTCGCGCTGCGCGCCATCCCGCACCTCTACTGCGTCACCGATTCCACCGCCGCCGCCGGCATGCCCGACGGCGATTACCGGCTCGGCCGCCACAAGGTCACCAAGTGCCTGGGCGGCGTGCGGCTGGCCGACGGCACGCTGGCCGGATCGACCCTCACCATGGACCAGGCCCTGCGCAACCTGGTCAACGAGCTGGACATGGACCTGATCGACGCGTCGCGCCGCGTCTCCACCCATGCGGCCGACTACCTCGGCGCCCAGGACCGTGGCCGGCTGTCGGTCGGCGCCTGGGGCGATGCCGTCGTGCTCGACCGCGATCTCACTGTTTCGGACGTCTATGTTGAAGGAAGCTCGATTGAACTCGCGCATGCTGGCTGAGGCCCGCGAAGCCCCCTCCGCGGTCGCGCGGCAACTGGCCGAGAACGACCAGGCCTACAGCGACTTCGGCGCACTGCTGCGCCGCAAGCCGCCGGGCTCGGTGCTGACCGTCGCGCGCGGCAGCTCCGACCATGCGGCCCACTTCATGGCCTACCTGATCATGGCGCGCATGGGCCGGCTGGTGACCTCGCTGCCGATGTCGCTGATCACGCTGTACCAGTCGCAGATCGCCTGCGACGGGTTGGCGGCGATGGCCTTCTCGCAGTCGGGCCAGAGCCCGGACCTGGTCGCGCCGATGCGCTACTTCACCGATGGCGGCGCCTGCACCGCGGCCTTCGTCAACGACCCCGAATCGCCGCTCGCGCGGGCCGCGCAATGGGTGTTCCCGCTGCATGCCGGCGCCGAGACCAGCGTGGCCGCGACCAAGAGCTTCATCACGCAGATGGTGGCCGGCGCGCGCACGGTGGCAGCCTGGCAGGACGACCTGGTGCTGCAGGCGGCACTGTCGGCGCTGCCCGGCGTGCTGTCGCGCGCGGCGCATGCCGACTGGACGGCGGCGGTCGATGCGCTGGTGGGCGCCGACAAGCTGTTCGTGATCGGCCGCGGCACCGGGCTGCCGGTGGCGCTGGAGGCGGCGCTGAAGTTCAAGGAGACCTGCGCGATCCAGGCCGAGGCCTTCTCGGGCGCCGAGGTCAAGCACGGCCCGATGGCGCTGATCGACGAAGGCTACCCGCTGCTGATCTTCGCGCCGCGGGGCCCGGCCCAGGCCGGCCTGCTGGCGCTGGCCGACGAGATGCGTGCGCGCGGCGCCAAGGTGCTGCTGGCGGCGCCGGGCGGCACGCCGCACGCCAACCTGCCGATCGTCGAGACCGCCTCGATCGAGCTCGACCCGATCTCGGTGGTGCAGAGCTTCTACCCGATGGTCGAGGCGCTGGCGCGTGCGCGCGGCTTCGATCCCGACAAACCGAAGTTCCTGGCCAAGGTGACGAGGACGCAATGAGCACGGTGTTCCACCCGGGTCGGCTGGTGATGGTGAACATCCAGGGCAAGCGCCTGGATGCGCCGACCGCCGCGTTCCTGCGCGAGCACCACATCCGCGCGATCTGCCTGTTCCGCTGGAACCTGGGCAGCGCCGACGAGGTGCGCCAGCTCACCACCGACCTGCGCGCCGTGATGGGCGAGCACGCGCTGATCGGCATCGACCAGGAAGGCGGCTCGGTGGTGCGCTCGACCTTCCTGCCGCAGGCGCCGGCGGCGATGGCGCTGGGCGCGTCCGGCGACGAGGCGCAGGCCGAAGAGGTGGGCGCGGCGGTGGCGCGCGGGCTGGCCAGCCTGGGCATCAACTGGAATTTCGCGCCGGTGCTGGACGTCAACAACAACCCGGCCAACCCGGTGATCGCCGAGCGCAGCTTCTCGGAAGACCCGGTGGTGGTGACGCGGCTGGCCGGCGCCTGGATGCGCGGCTCGCTGCGCGAAGGCGTGGCCTGCTGCGTGAAGCACTTCCCCGGCCACGGCGACACGCACGTCGATTCGCACCGCGACCTGCCCGAGGTCGACAAATCGCTGGCGGCGCTGGAGGCGCTGGAGTTCGTGCCGTTCCGCGCGCTGCGCGACGCGGCGCCGGCGATGATGACGGCACACATCGTCTACCCGCAGCTCGACCCCGAGCATCCGGCCACCTTGTCGAAGCGCGTGCTGGGCACGTTGCTGCGCGAGGCCTGGGGCTACGACGGCGTCGTGATCACCGACTCGCTGGTGATGAAGGCGATCCACGAGCGCTACGGGCACGACCGCGCCGCGGTGCTCGCGCTGCAGGCCGGGGCCGACATGGTGATGGCGCTGGGCGAGCAGCACGAGCAGCTGGCGGCCGTCCAGGCGATCGTTGCCGCGCAGGCAAGTGGTGCGCTCGGTGCCGCGCAACTTGCCCGGGCCAACGCCCGCCTCGATGCGCTGGCCGCGCGCTACCCGGTGCGCCATGCCGACTACTCGGCGGCGCAGTGCGAGCGCGACGACGACCTGATGCACCGCGCATGGGCCGCCGGCCTGACCGCGCTGGGCACGCCGCCGGTGCTGCGGCGCGACCGGCCGTTGCGCGTGTTCACGCAGCGCGGCGTGCCGAGCGACGGCGTCTCGGAGGCGGGGCTGTCGGGTGCCGACGTCGCCGAGCTGTTCAGCGGCTTCTCCGACGTCGAGGTGGTGCGCCTCGAGGTGCTGGCCGACCTGGACTGGTCGACCGTCGCGCGCGACGGCCGCATGAACATCGTCGCGTCCAACCACCGCGACCGCTACGGTGCGCGCGCCGCCCGCTGGCGGCCCGACCTGCACCTGGTGCTGTGGAACCCCTACCAGGCGATGGATGTGCCGGCGCCGGCCGTCATCACCTGGGGCTATGCCACCGGCGCGCTGGTCGCGCTGCGCGACTGGCTGGAGCGCCGCACCACCGCCCCGGGACGCACGCCGGTGCGCCTGGACACCCGCCGCTGACAACAACGAACGATGCAGTCCCTGGAGCCACGCATGTCCACCGCCACGAAGGGTTCGCCGATCCGCTGGGTGCCCAGCCTCTACCTCGCGCAGGGCCTGCCGTTCTTCGCCGTCAACGTGATCGCGCAGCAGATGCTGATCAGCATGCAGGTGCCCAACGAGCAGATGACGCGCTGGCTGGGCGTGCTGAGCCTGGCCTGGGGCATCAAGTGGCTGTGGAGCCCGTTCCTCGAGCTGGCGCCGAGCAAGAAATCGGTGGTGATCGTGTTCCAGCTGCTGGGCGCGGCCGGGCTGGCGCTGGTGGCGCTGGCGCTGCACCTGCCGGTGTTCTTCGTCGTCTGCATCGTGGCGCTGTCGCTGGTGTCGCTGGCCTCGGCCACGCACGACGTCTGCTCCGACGGGCTCTACATCGCCAGCCTCGACAACAAGGCCCAGGCCGAATACGCCGGCTGGCAGGGCGCGTTCTTCAACGTGGCGCGCTTCGTGTCGGCGGGCGGGCTGCTGATCCTGGCCGGATCGCTGGAGAAGTCGATCGGCGTGCCCGCTGCCTGGACCGCGATCTTCCTGATGCTGGCCGCCGCCATGGTGCTGCTCGGGCTCTACAACGCGTGGGCGCTGCCCGGCACGCGCAACGCGGCATCGACCGCGCACTCGGCCTCGGACGTGAGCCGCACGCTGTGGCACGTGATCCAGGACTTCCTGCGCAAGCCGGGCATCTGGCTCGCGATCGTCTTCATCATCCTGTTCCGCGCGAGCGAAGGGCAGATCCAGACCATCGGCCCGATCTTCCTGCGTGCCGCGCGCGACCTGGGCGGGCTCGGGCTGTCGACCGACCAGGTCGGCTGGGCCTACGGCACGGCCGGCACCATCGCCTTCATCGCCGGCAGCATCGTCGGCGGCTACTTCGCGGCCTGGCTCGGGCTGCGGCGCGCGATGGTGTGGCTGATCCTCGCGATGAACCTGCCGAGCGTCGCCTTCGTCTTCCTCAGCATCGCGATGCCGACGAACTTTGCCGTCATTGCCGCGGCGCTGAGCCTGGAGATGTTCGGCTACGGCTTCGGTTTCGTCGGCGTGATCCTGTACCTGATGCAGGTGGTGTCGGTGGGCCACTACCAGACCGCCCACTACGCGATCGGCTCGGGCGTGATGGGGCTGGGCATGAGCCTGTTCCGCAGCATCAGCGGCGACATCCAGGTGGCGCTCGGCTACCAGAACTTCTTCCTGTGGGGCCTGGCGTGCGCGGTGCCGGTGCTGATCCTCGCGCGCTTCGTGCCGCTGGAGGCGAAGGCACCCGAGGCGCCGGCGGGCGGCCAGGTGGCCGGGGCCTGAGGCCGCCATGACGGCGCGCCCCTCGCTTCGCCAAGCCCTGGCCGGCCTGCTGCTGGCGGCGGGTGCCGCGGCGTCCGTGGCCGCCGACGGCGGCGGCGTCTTCTTCGACGACTTCAGCCAGCCCGACGTGGCCGCGCTGTCGCGCAGCGGCTGGACCGTGCGCGACAAGGCCGGCCACCCGGGCATCGCGGGGGCGCGCTGGGGTGCCGATGCGTTGACCCTGGTGGACGACCCGGCGCAGCGCGGCAACCGCCTGCTGCGCCTGACCGCGCGCACCGACGGCACGGCGGCCGGCACCACGCAGGCCCAGCTGTGCCATGCGCGCAAGGTGCTGGAAGGCACCTACGCGGCACGCGTGCGCTTCAGCGACGCGCCGGTGCAGGGGCCTGACGGCGACGTGCTGGTGCAGACCTTCTACACCGTGAGCCCGCTGCGCTTCGACTTCGACCCCGAGTACAGCGAGCTCGACTGGGAGTACCTGCCGAACGGCGGCTGGGGCGACGCGCGCACGCGGCTGTATGGCGTGACCTGGCAGACGGTGCGGCTCGATCCGTGGAGCGCCTACAACCAGCCGCTGCAGCACTTCGCGGCGCTCGGCGGCTGGCACGTGCTGGCGATGCAGATCGCGGCCGGCAAGACCCGCTTCTTCCTCGACGGCGTGCAGCTCGCCGAGCACGGCGGGCGCAACTACCCGGTCGTGCCGATGGCGATCGCCTTCAGCCAGTGGTTCTCGCCGGGCGGGGAACTGCCCGGCGTGACGGCGCAGCGTGTGTATGAAGAGGACGTCGACTGGGTCTACCACGCGCGCAACCGCGTGATGGCGCCTGCGGAGGTGGAGGCGGCGGTGCAGGCGCTGCGCCGCAGCGGCCAGGCCGCGCTGGACACCGTGCCGGCCGGCGAGCCGCCGCTCGCCTCGACCTGCGACTTCTGAACGAGCGCCACGATGAACGCCCGCCGCACGATGACCCCGCTGTCTTCAGCCGGCGTTCAGTTCGGCGACGAAGTCGTACATGTCGCCGCGGTAGAACGACTGCGACAGCTCGATCGCACGGCCGTCGCGCAGGTAGCCCAGGCGCTCGACCAGCAGCCCGGCATCGCCGACGTTGGCTTCGAGCAGGCGCGCCTGCTCGGCATTCAGCAGCAGCGCGCGCAGGCGCTGCAACGCGCGCACCGGCCGGTTGCCTTGCTGCTCGAGCGCGGCGTACAGCGAATCGCCCACCGCATCGAGGGAGGGCAGGCAGCTCGCGTCGACCGTCGCGATCTCGATTGCCATCGGCGCATCGTCGGCGTAGCGCAGGCGGTTGAAGCGGTAGACCTGCGCGCCGGGGCTCAGCGCAAGCTTCAGGGCTTCTTCGGGCATCACCGTGCCCTGCGAGCGCTTGAGCCACACGCTGTGCGGGCGGCTGCCGCGCGCGCGCATGTCTTCGGAGAACGAGGTCAGCTTGGCGAAGTTCTTCTCGACGCGCGACGAGACGAAGTTGCCCGAGCCCTGCCGGCGCACCAGCCAGCCTTCTTCGGCCAGCCCTTCGATCGCGCGCCGCACCGTGATGCGCGAGACCGCGAAATCTTCCGCCAGCTGCCGCTCGGACGGCAGCGCGTCGTCCGGCCCGAGGACGCGGCGCTCGATGGCTTCGCGCACCGCGCGCTGCAGCTGCTGGTACAGCGGCAGGCTGTGATTCGGGTCCAGCGGCTTGAGCACCTGGGCCAATGTCGTCATGCGATCCCCTTTGTTTTATCCGGCACAACGGGCCGGGATGCGGCGATGTGTAAAGGGCAGATGGCGTTGGACCATACCAATTCAATACAAGAGGCCGAAAAAAGCTGCAGGACTGACAGGTTCAGGTGGCGCCAGACCGCACTTTACATCAGTGATTTCCCCGGCGTCACAGCGCGAAATCGATCTTGCAATGATGACAAATTGGTAGCATAGTGGCATGCAGTGGTAGCTTACTGGTACTAGAACTGGCATCAAAAGCGTCACGGTTCTCGGGGGAAGGAGCTGCAGTCCACTTTTCCTGTGGTCTGCAGATGAGGTCCCTGGTTTCCTAACAGGCCGAATCAGTTTCGGCGGCCCATTAACCCAGGCAACAGAGGCAGACATGAAAGCTAAAAGGACTCCCATCGCATCGGCGGTCGCGCTTGCTCTGATGAGCGCGTTCACCGCAGCCCACGCGCAGGATGCGGCCGCACCGGCCGCGCCTGCTGCGTCGGCGGCGCAGCCGGCCCAGGCTGCATCGGCACCGGCTGCGGCCGAGAAGCCGGCCGAAAGGCCGGTCGAGACGGCACCGGCAGCGAAGGGCGCACAGAACCTGGAGGCGGTGGTGATCACCGGCATCCGCGGTTCGCTGCAACAGTCCTTGAACGTCAAGCGCAATGCCGACACCAACGTCGAGGTGATCAGTGCCGAAGACATCGGCAAGATGCCCGACAAGAACGTGGCCGATTCGCTGCAGCGTATCCCGGGCGTGAACATCAGCTCGGCCGGCGCCAACGAAGGCGGCTTCGACGAGAACGATCGCGTCAGCATGCGCGGCACCAACCCCAGCCTGACGCAGACGCTCGTCAACGGCCACAACATCGCGTCGGGCGACTGGTTCGTGCTGAACCAGTCGGGCAGCGTGGGCCGCAGCGTCAGCTACACGCTGCTGCCGTCGGAGCTGGTCGAGAAGGTCATCGTCCACAAGTCGTCGGAGGCCAGCCTGGTCGAAGGCGGCGTCGCCGGCTCGGTGGACATCATCACGCGCAGGCCGCTGGACTTCAAGAAGAAGTTCACCGCCGAGGCCTCGCTGGGCGCGGTGTATGCCGAGCAGCCGAAGGAGACCGATCCGCAGTTCAGCGGCTTGCTCAACTTCAAGAACGATGCCAACACCTTCGGCCTGATGGTGCAGCTGTTCTCCGAGAAGCGCCACCTGCGCCGCGAAGGCCAGGAACTGTTGGGTTACGAGCAGATCGCGCCGGGCAGCCCGATCGCCCAATCGAACCCGGACCTGGCCAACGTGTGGTATCCGGGCTTGATCGGTTCGGCACTGTTCGAGCAGGTGCGCGAGCGCCGCGGTGGCCTGATCGACGCGCAGATGAAGCTGACCAACGACTTCGAGGTCGACCTGCAGGGTTTCCTGTCGGACATGAAGGCGGCCAACTACAACCGCAACTACCTGTTGTGGAACACGCACTTCATCAACAAGGGCCAGGGCCAGGCGCCCGACCCCGGCTACGTGGTGCGCAATGGCACCCTGGTGGAGGCCAACTTCACGCCGGTCGCCGGCACGCAATACGGCGTGTACGACCAGATCTCGCGCCCGGACGCGAAGGCTGACGCCAAGTTCGTGTCGCTCGACACCAAGTACCGTGCCAACGATGCGCTGATGCTGTACACGAAGCTGGGCCTGTCGCGCGGCAACGGCGAGACACCGACCCAGGACGTGGCCGAATGGAACACCGGCATCGGCAGCGGTGCCTATTACAAGCTGAACGGCAAGAACAATGCCGCCGACTGGAACCTTGGCGCCGAAAATCCGGCTGCCGGCCCGAGTCAACTGGGCTGGATCTTCGGTGACCAGAACACGCATGTGAAGGACAAGGAAGACTGGGCCCAGCTGGATGGCGACTATGCGATGGATGCCGGCGCGCTGACCCTGCTGAAGTTCGGTGTCCGCTACTCGGCCCATGAACGCAAGTCCGAAGGCGTCATCGGCCAGGGCCCGAAGTGCTCAAACGGCGATGCCTTCAACTGGGTGGCTGCGACCTACAACTGCCCGGATCCCGCGACCTCGCCATTCAACCCCGTCAACTTCCCGGGCGGTGGCCTGGGCTACTACGGTGACTTTGGCAGCCAGCTGGGCGGCAACTTCCCGCGCAACATCTGGTACTACTCGCCCGCGCAACTGGCGGCGTTCAACGCGATCTACACCAACCGCGACCCGGTCAGCCGCCGCGACTGGGCCAGCGAATTCGGACTGAAGGAATCGAGCAGCGCTGCCTATGTGCAGGGCAACCTGGAAGGCAAGGGCTGGAGCGGCAACGTCGGCGTGCGCCTTGTGCGCACCACCGAAAAGGCGTTGACGAACGTCGGCGTCAGCGCCACCACCCCGGGCGCGATCACGAGCTCGGCCTTCGGTGCCTTCCTTCCCACCACCGTCGAGAACAGCTACACCGACGTGCTGCCGAGCGCCAACCTGAAGCTTGATCTGCAGAAGGACCTGGTGGCTCGGTTCGCGATCTCGAAGACGATGACGCGGCCGGACTACTCGGCGCTGTCGGGTGCCGTGTCGCTGTCGCCACCCGCCGTCGCCGGCGGCGAAGGCACGGGCAGCGGCAGCAACCCGGACCTGAAGCCGGTGCGCTCCACCAACCTGGACGCCACGCTGCAGTGGTACTTCGCGCCGCGTTCGCTGTTGTCGGCGGGTGTCTTCTACATGGACCTGACCAACTACATCGGCTACGGCCAGGTCCGCAAGAGCTTCCTGACCTTTGACGCGCAGAACCCGCAAGGCGTGATGGTGCCGTACGTGCTGACCGTGCCGGTGAACAGCTCGGGCCACGTCAGCGGCCTGGAACTGGCGTACGAACAGCCGCTGTTCACCAACTTCGGCTTGTCGGCGAACTACACGTACGCGGACGGCAAGGAGTCGGGTGGCGGTGCGTTGGTCGGTACCTCGCGCGACACATACAACCTGAGTGCGTACTTCGAGAACGACACGTTCAATGCGCGGGTCTCGTACAACTACCGCTCGGCGTTCTACAGCGGCCTGGATCGCAACACCGCGTTCTCGCAGGATGCCGTGGCTTCGCTGGCCGCCTCGTTCGGCTACAAGGTCAACGACAACCTGAGCTTCACGCTGGATGCTCAGAACCTGAACAAGCCGACGCTGCGCTACTACGCGCTGAACGAAGACCAGCCGCGTTCGAGCTACCAGAGCGGCCGCCAGTACTACCTGAACGCCCGTCTCAAGTTCTGAGGATCACAAGAAACAGACCGTGCCGCATCGACGGCACGGCGACAAAGACGTCAGTTGGGGGTGCCGGCGGCACAGCGGGGTGGGGACCTTGCTGCGCCTCCAGGACACGACAGGGGCGGGCGCCGCGAGGGCCCGCCCTTTTTTCATGCGCGGATGTAGTCGCCTGTTGTCACTTACACCACGCGACAACCCCGTCGCGATGTTTCGGGTTTCTCTCTATCCCCTTACACCCTCTCTCGGCTAATCTCCACCTTGGAACCGGTTCCAAGTGGCCTGAAGAGCACCCATCACCGTCAATCCGCCGCAAGCAAAGAAACACCACCGCATCCGGCTCCACCTGCGGCGGGCGCCGCTGTGCGCCCGTGATTCCGCCAGCCTGCAAGGGCCGGCCCATTGACGGAGATCGACATGTTGACTTCAACAGGGATGCAACGCGTCCCCCGCCCGCGCGCGAAAAGCGCCGGTGCGTGGGTGACGTTCTTTTTGTGGGCGTGTGCCGCCTTGCTGGCGGCCGTCACGCTGCCGGCCCGCGCGGCCGACTACACGCAGGGCGTGGCCGTGTCCGGCAGCACCGCGACGATCTGGTTCAAGTCCAGCGTCAGCACCACCTGGGTCGATGCCCACTACAAGGTCAACAACGGCGGCCAGTTGAACGTGCGCATGACCTACTCGAGCGCCAACGCGCGCTGGGAGCAGGCCGTCGCCAACGCCGTCACCGGCACCGTGCTGAGCTACTCGTTCACCTACAACAACGGCAACCCGGCCTACGACACGCCGAGCTTCAGCTACACCGTCGGCGGCACCACACCGCCGGATCCGGTGCCCAGCGGCATCGCCTGCTTCTACGAGAACGCCAACTACGCCGGCGCGGTCACCTGTTCCGACGTGGACAGCAGCTGGGTCGGCGGCACCTGGAACGACCGCTTCTCGTCGGTCAAGGTGCGCGCGGGCTACAAGGTGCAGCTGTTCAACGACATCAACTACGGCGGCGGCTCCGTCACGCTGACGGCCGACACGCCGAACCTCGGCACCGTCGGCTTCAACGACCTGGCCTCGTCGTTCAAGATCACCACCAACGGCAGCACGCTGCCGACCTCGGACACGCCGGACTTCGGGCCCAACGTGTCGATCTTCGATCCGGCCACGCCGATCGACACGATCCGCACCAAGGTCAACAGCGCCTTCGATTCGATGAACAAGAGCCCGACCGCGCAGTTCGGCGGCCAGCGCTTCACCTTCCTGTTCAAGCCGGGCACCTACAACGACCTGTGGATCAACCTCGGCTTCTACACCACGGTGGCGGGCCTGGGCCAGAACCCGGATGACGTGCGCTTCCAGAACGGCGCGCTCAACGTCGACAGCGGCTGGAACCTCGGCGACGAGAAGAACGCGACGCAGAACTTCTGGCGCTCGGTCGAGAACCTGTCGGTGGTACCGAACGGCGGCACCAACCGCTGGGCCGTCTCGCAGGCCGCGCCGATGCGCCGCCTGCACATCCTCGGCAACATGACGCTGGGCCCGTCCAACATGGACGGCGGCCAGGGCTATGCGAGCGGCGGCTACATCGCCGACAGCAAGATCGACGGCCAGATCAGCTCGGGCTCGCAGCAGCAGTGGTACACCCGCGACAGCAACCTCGGCAGCTGGACGGGCGGCGTGTGGAACATGGTGTTCTCCGGCGTGCCGGGCGGCCCCGCGGCCACCACCTTCCCGCAGCCGGTCTACACCGTGCTGCCGACCACGCCGTTCTCGCGCGACAAGCCCTACCTGTACATCGACGGCGCCGGCAAATACCGCGTGTTCGTGCCGTCGCTGCGTGCCAATGCGTCCGGCGCGAGCTGGGCCAACGGAGCGACGCAGGGCACGTCGATCCCGATGAGCCAGTTCTACGTCGCCAAGCCGTCCGACAGCGCCGCAACGCTGAACCAGGCGCTGGCGCAGGGCCTGAACCTGTTCTTCACGCCGGGCACCTACCAGCTCAACGACACGGTGCGCATCACGCGCGCCAACACCGTGGTGCTGGGCCTGGGCTTCCCGGCGCTGGTGCCGGTCGGCGGCGTCACGGCGATGAGCGTGGCCGACGTCGACGGCGTCAAGGTCGCCGGCCTGCTGTTCGACGCAGGCACGGTGAACAGCCCTTCGCTGCTGACGGTGGGCCCGGCCGGCGCGGCCAACAACCACGCCGCCAACCCGATCAGCGTGCATGACGTGTTCTTCCGCATCGGCGGCGCGGTGTCCGGCAAGGCGACGAACAGCCTGGTGGTCAACAGCCACCAGACCCTCATCGACCACATCTGGGCCTGGCGCGCCGACCACGGCAGCTCGCCCACCGGCTGGGGCGTCAACACCGCCGACACCGGCGTCGTGGTGAACGGCAACGACGTGCTGGCCACGGGCCTGTTCGTCGAGCACTACCAGAAGTACGAGGTGGTCTGGAACGGCCAGAACGGCAAGACGATCTTCTTCCAGAACGAGTTCCCGTACGACCCGCCCAACCAGGCCACCTGGCGCAGCGACGCACTGGGCTACGCCGCCTACAAGGTGGCCGACTCGGTGACCACGCACGAGCTGTGGGGCGGCGGCGCCTACTGCTTCTTCAACATCGACCCGACGATCCACGCCGGTCGCGGCTTCGAGGTCCCGGCCACGCCGGGCGTCAAGCTGCACAGCGTGCTGACGGTGTCGCTGGGCGGCGTCGGCGTCATCGACCACGTGGTCAACAACACCGGCGGGCCGGCACAAGGCGTGTCGACGATTCCGGTGAACGTGATCAACTTCCCGTAAGCACTCTTTTCGCTTGAAGGGCGGCCCGTCGCTGTGAAGCGGCGGGCCGCTTCCGCTCCGAGGGGATGCTAGATTCGTCGCAGCTTCCACTCCCGACTCCCGCACGTGATGACCAGCGACTCGGCGCTCGGCGCCCGCATCCTGAAGGTGAACCACGCTGGCGAGAACGGCGCGATCGGCATCTACCGCGGGCAGATCCTGGTGGCCCGGCTGACGGCACCGTCGATGGTCGCGGAGCTGAAGGAATTCAAGACGCACGAAGAGCGGCATCGCGCGATCTTCCTGGCCGAACTGCAGCGGCGCGGCGTCCGTCGCTGCCGCAGCTACCGGCTGTGCGGTGCCGGCGGCTTGCTGCTCGGTTTGATCACCGGCCTGTTCGGGCGGCACGCGATCGCGGCCACGACGGTCGCCGTCGAGCGCGTGGTGCTGTCGCACCTGAAAGAGCAGCTCGCCGTGCTGGCCGGCCAGGACGATGCGGCGATCGCCGCCATCCGGCAGATCGTCGATGAAGAGCAGCACCACCACGACCAGTCCGCCTCGCATCTCGCCCCCGGCCAGTTCTGGCCGCGCGTGCTGTCGCCGCTGGTGGCGGCCTCGACCGAGTCGGTGATCTGGCTCGGCATGCGACTGTGAGCAGAGGCTCCTCGATGCTTTCATCCGTGCAGGGCGCCGGCTTCTCCGCGGTCCACAGGCTGCGCCAGCAACTCGGGCTGCGGTTGGCGAAGCGCTTGTTCGACGACATGGCCCGCGAGTCGAGCCAAGGAGCGCCGGCTGCGCGCCGGTCGATGCCGGCGAGCCTGGCATGGGCGTACCTGATCGCTGCAGGCATCCACGGGACGAGCCTGCTGTTCGCCATCACCGGAGCCACGGTGCTGTGGGCGCCGTGGCGCAACCCGTTCGCGGTGTTCGGCGCCTTCCTGCTGCTGTGCCTGGCGTGGGCGTGCAGGCCTCGCTTCGGCGTCGAACCCGACAGCGTGTTGCCGCGCCACGGCTTTCCGGTGCTGTACGGCTTGGCGGACCGCCTGGCGGATGCGATCGGCACGCCTCGCGTCGACGGCATCGAGCTGTCCCCCGAATTCAACGCCAGCTACGGCACCGCAGGCTGGCGGGGGCGCCGCTGCATGTCGCTCGGGCTTCCACTGATGGCGGTGCTGTCACCGCAGGAGCGTCTCGCCGTGATGGGGCATGAACTCGCGCACGGGGCGAACGGTGATCCGCTGCGGGGGCGCTTCCTGGCGAGCGCGTTGCACACGCTCGTCATGTGGGCGCAACTCGTTCGGCCGATGGGGATCGGTGGAGCTGGGCGTGGCATGCACTCGGGCGGACCGCTGGTTTCGCTGCTGGCCATTCCTTTCGAACTGGCCATGCTGGCAATGTCGGAACTGATCCTGCTCGTCGCCCGCGGCATGCTGCTGCTGGTGATGCGCCAGTCCCAGCGTGCGGAGTACCGGGCCGATGCGCTGGCCGCCAGGATCGTCGGTGCGCCTGCCCTGCGCTCGTCATTGGATCGACTGCTGCTGGACGGACTGGTCGAGGACGTGCTTCGCAGGCACGCGCTGACGGGTGACACCGCGCCGCTGATGCCGAAGTTCACTGCCGTCGCGGCCGCCGTGTCCGAGGCCGACATGCAGCGCTGGCGCGAACGTGCCGCCCAGTCGGGCGCGCAGGCCGACGCCTCGCATCCCCCGACGAGCTACCGCGTCGCGGCGCTCGATCGCTTGCCGCAGCAGGCGCCACCGGTCTCGATGACCGAGTCGGAGAGCGCCGCGCTCGACGCCGAACTCGCGCGCGTGGCGCCGGGCATCGAGCGCGAACTCGTCAATCGTTACATGGCCTCGCTGGAACACTGAAACGGAGTCCTCATCCCATGCCCCATCTCGTCCTCCTCGGCGATTCCGTGCTCGACAACGGCGCCTACACCGCCGGCGGGCCACCCGTCATCGAACAAGTGGCGCAGCGCCTGCCTGCCGGCTGGAAAGCCACGCTGTGCGCGGTCGACGGCTCGATGGCGGACGACATCGCGGCGCAGCTGGCGCGGCTGCCATCGGACGCGACCCACCTGCTGCTGAGCGTCGGCGGCAACGACGCACTGATGCGTGCCGACGTGCTGCAGACGCCGGTCGCGGTCAGCGGCGAAGCGTTCGCCCTGCTGCATGCGGCCGTCCGCGACTTCGAGGCCGCCTACCGCCGGATGCTCGACGCATGCATCGCGCGCGGCCTGCCCCTGGTGACCTGCACCATCTACCACGGCAACTTCCCGGACCCGGTCTACCAGCAGTGCGTGGCCGTCGCGCTGACGGTGTTCAACGACGCCATCCTGCGCGTCGCCGCCGACCATGGCCTGGCGGTGCTGGACCTGCGCTCGATCTGCACGCTGCCCGCCGACTACGCCAATCCGATCGAGCCCTCGTCGCAAGGCGGCGCGAAGATTGCCGATGCCATCGTGTCGGCGCTCATCGGCCCGACCGATGGCTTGCGCGAGGCGCGCCTGCTGCGCATGGCGTAGCCCCGCGTTCCGGCGGGTGCCGCAAGGCGAATCCCGGTTGCCGAGCGTGTCGAATGGGTGTACGGTGGCCGCCAGTGGCTTCTCGAACCCAAGGTTCACCAAAGGAGGCGGCCATGCGCAGACGCATCTATTGCTTGTTGCCCGACCTGGCAAGCGCCCGGCGGACGATGGACGACTTGTTGCTCGCCCGGATCGCCGAGCCCCACATCCACTTCGTCGCACGCGAGGGGGTCGTCCTCACCGGACTGCACCCGGCCAACGTGCTGCAGACCTCGGACGTGGTGCGTTCGGCCCAGGCCGGCCTGGTCATCGGTGGCGCTGCCGGCGCCGTGCTCGGCGTCTTCGCCGCGCTGTTCTTCCCCATCTTCGGCGACACGCCCGAGTGGGGCATGGTCGCCGTGCTGGCGATCGTCGGCGCGGGCTTCGGTGCCTGGTCGTCCAGCCTGATCGGCATCTCCACCCCCAATCACCGGCTCAAGCGCTTCGAGTCCGCCATCGAGCAAGGCCAGATCCTGCTGATGGTCGACGTGCCGCGCTCGCGCGTCGAAGACATCGAATCTCGTTTGCAAACCCTGCATCCGGAAGCTCATCTGGAAGGCGTGGAGCCGAACATCCCGGCGTTTCCCTGACCCGGGCTGCCATTCGACGGCGCCTCCCGCACGGAGGTGACGATGGAACATCGACTGCATCTGCATCGCTGGGAGCGGCAAGAACCTGACTGGTCTGCGGCCGCGGTGTCCGGTTTTGCCGCCGGCGCGGTCCTGATGGTGCTGGAACTCCTCTGGGCCACCGCCTCCGGCAGCATGGGCCCGTGGCGCATCTCGCAGCTGGTCGCGGCGATCGTGCTGGGGTCCGACACCGGTCATGCGTCCGACATGTTCAGCGTGCCCATCGTGGCCACCGCGCTCGCCACGCACTACGTGCTGGGCACCGTCTTCGGCATGGTGCTCGGCTTCATCAGCGCCGGCTTCCGCTACGACACCGGGCCGGGCGTGCTGGCGATCGTCGGCCTCGTGTTCGGCGCGCTGCTCTACCTGTTCAGCTTCCACGCGGCCACGCAGGTGTTCGCATGGCTGGTGGAGCTGCGCGGCTGGGCCACGTTCGCGGCCCACCTCGTCTTCGGCGTCACCGCCTCGCTGTTGTACTGGAAACTGGCGCGACGCCGCCCTGGCCCTGGGCGCAAGCCCTGATCGCCGGCCATGCTCATCGCCCTCGCGCTGCTGGTGATCGTCGTCGCGTCGGTGCTGTTCCACCTTGTCACGCCGTGGTGGACGACACCGCTGGCTTCCAACTGGAAGCAGATGGACGACACGCTGGCCATCACGCTGGCCATCACCGGCCTGTTCTTCGTCGTCATCAACCTGTTCGTCGCGTACACCGTCTGGCGCTTCCGGCATCGCAAAGGCCAGCGTGCCGCCTATGAACCCGAGAACAAGCGGCTCGAGCGCTGGCTGATCGGTGTCACGACGGTGGGCATCGTCGGCCTGCTGGCACCGGGGCTGGCGGTCTACGCCGACTACGTGCGCCCGCCCGCCGATGCGCTGCTGCTGGAGATCGTCGGCCAGCAGTGGCAATGGCGCTTCCGCTTGACCGGCGCGAGCGGCAAACTGGGCGGCAGCGACGCCCGCTTCGTCAGCGGCAGCAACCCGCTCGGGCTCGATCCGGCCGACCCCGCCGGGCAGGACAACATCATCGTGCTGGGCAACGAGGTGCACCTGCCACTCGGCCACCCGGTCAAGGTGCTGATGCGCTCGCACGACGTGCTGCACGACTTCTTCGTGCCGCAGTTCCGCGCGCGCATGAACATCGTGCCGGGGCAGGTGAGCTCGTTCTGGTTCACGCCGACCCAGCCCGGGCGCTACGAATCGATGTGCGCGCAGCTGTGCGGTGTCGGCCACCCCAACATGCGCGGCTTCGTCGTGGTCGAGGATGACGCCGCGTTCCAGGCCTGGCTGAAGCAGCAGCCCACCTTCGCGGCGACGCTGGCCGCCGCCGCGCCGGCCGGCGCCGGCACTGCCGGCGGCTCGCTGGCCGCGCAGGGCCGCTCGCTGGCCCAGACCAAGGGCTGCGTGGCCTGCCACACGGTCGACGGCAGCCCCGGCGTGGGGCCGACCTGGAAGGGGCTGTTCGGCAAGACCGAGACCCTGGTCGACGGCTCCACCGCGCTCGTCGACGAGGCCTACCTGAAGGACTTCATCCGCAACCCGAAGGCGCGCGCCGTGAAGGGCTTCGCCCAGGTCATGCCGCAGATCGAGCTGACCGACGACGAGCTGGCGGCGCTGGTGTCCTACATCAAATCGAACGGCAAACCGTCATGAGCTACGTCGACGCCGGCGCACACCACGCCCCGCAGACCTTCATCACGAAGTACGTGTGGAGCCAGGACCACAAGGTGATCGCGGTCCAGTACGCCAGCACCGCCATCCTGGTCGGCCTGATCGGCCTGGTGCTGTCCAACCTGATGCGGCTGCAGATCGGCTTCCCGGGCCAGTTCGCCTTCATCAACGCCGAGCGCTACTACCAGTTCGTCACCATGCACGGGATGATCATGGTGATCTACCTGCTCACGGCGCTGTTCCTCGGCGGCTTCGGCAACTACCTGATCCCGCTGATGGTCGGCGCGCGCGACATGGTGTTCCCGTACATGAACATGCTGAGCTTCTGGGTCTACCTGCTGTCGGTGCTGGTGCTCATCGCGAGCTTCTTCGTGCCGGGCGGGCCCACCGGCGCGGGCTGGACGCTGTACCCGCCGCAGGCCATCCTGCCCGGCACGCCGGGCTTCGAGGGCGGCATCGTGCTGATGCTGGTGTCGCTGCTGATCTTCATCGTCGCGACGACGATGGGCGGGCTGAACTATGTCACCACCGTGCTGCAGGCGCGCTGCGAAGGCATGACGCTGCTGCGCATGCCGCTGGCCGTGTGGGGCATCTTCGTCGCCACCATCCTCGCGCTGCTGGCCTTCCCGGCGCTGTTCGTCAGCGGCGTGATGATGCTGCTCGACAAGACCCTGCACACCAGCTTCTTCATGCCGGCCCTGGTCTCGCTCGGCCAGGCCACCGACTACAAGGGCGGCAGCCCGCTGCTGTTCCAGCACCTGTTCTGGTTCTTCGGCCACCCCGAGGTCTACATCGTCGCCCTGCCGGCCTTCGGCATCGTCTCCGACCTGATCAGCGTGCACGCGCGCAAGGCGATCTTCGGCTACCGCACCATGGTGTGGGCGATCGTCGTCATCGGCGGGCTGAGCTTCGTGGTGTGGGCGCACCACATGTTCGTCAGCGGCATGAACCCGTGGTTCGGCTTCTTCTTCGCGACCAGCACGCTGATCATCGCCGTGCCCACCGCGATCAAGGTCTACAACTGGGTCCTCACGCTGTGGCGCGGCGACCTGCACCTGACGGTGCCGATGCTGTTCACGCTCGCCTTCATCCTCACCTTCCTGAGCGGGGGATTGACCGGGCTGTTCCTCGGCAACGTCAGCGTCGACATCCCGCTGTCGGGCACCTACTTCGTGGTGGCCCACTTCCACATGGTGATGGGCGTGGCGCCGCTGCTGGTGGTGTTCGGCGGCATCTACCACTGGTTCCCCAAGGTCACCGGCCGCATGCTGGACGACCGCCTCGGCAAGTTCCACTTCTGGGTCACCTTCATCGGCACCTACCTGATCTACTTCCCGATGCACTACCTCGGCGTGCTCGGCATGCCGCGGCGCTACTACAACTACGAGAACTACCAGTTCATCCCGGCCTCGGCGCACACGCTGAACGCCTTCATCACGGTGGTCGCGTTGACGGTGGGCGCGGCGCAGCTGGTGTATGTCTACAACCTGGTCTGGAGCACGTTCTGCGGCCGCCGGGCGGATGGCAACCCCTGGCGTGCCGCGTCGCTGGAATGGGCCACGCCGAACACGCCGCCGGTGCATGGCAACTGGGGGCCGCGGCTGCCGGTCGTGCACCGCTGGGCCTATGCCTACAGCGTGCCGGGGGCGCCGCAGGATTTCATCGCGCAGGATGCACCGCTCGAGGCCGGTGGCCAGGAGCCCGAGCCGCCGGCGCGACCCAGGGAGGTGCCGACATGAACGGCGCCGTCATGATGCCGCCCGCGATGGACGACACGCCCGAGTCGCGTGCGCCGGGCACCGGCCTGTGGGTGTTCATCGGGGTGGCGAGCACGCTGTTCGCGCTCTTCCTGTCCGCCTACGTGATGCGAATGGACGGCGCGGCAGACTGGTCGACGATCGTGCTGCCGCAGCAGCTGTGGCTGAGCAGCGCGCTGCTGCTGGCCGGCAGCGTGCTGCTGCAGCGGGCCGGCACATCGGCCCGGGCCGCGCGCTGGCCCGCGGCGCGAACCCTGCTGCTGGCCGGCGGCGTGTGCGCGATGGCGTTCATCGGCGTGCAGCTGTGGGCCTGGCAATCGCTGCTGTCCGCGCGCGTGGGGCTGGCCGGCAACCCGGCCGCCAGCTTCTTCTACGTGCTGACGGCGCTGCACGGGCTGCACGTGCTCGGCGGCCTGGCCGCCTGGGCCTCGACGGTGCCGGCGGTCCTGCCGCGGCCGGCGGATCCGGCGCGCGTGGTGCGGCGCATCGCGCTGTGCGCGCGCTACTGGCACTTCCTGCTCGCGGTGTGGCTGGTGCTGTTCGCCGCGCTGGGCTGGCTGACGCCGGACGTGGTCCGGTTCATCTGCGGCAGGGGATGAGGAGCCGCCATGAGTGCCGTTGCCCACGATCTGTCCTCCGCACCGCCGGCCGGCTGGCGCGGGCTGGTCACCGACTGGTCGTCCGACCGCCAGGCCTTCCACGTCGCCTGGGGCAAGGCGATGATGTGGTTCTTCCTGCTCAGCGACACCTTCATCTTCGGCTCCTTCCTGACCGGCTACATGACGGTGCGCACCTCGACCACGGTGCCGTGGCCGAACCCGAGCCAGGTCTTCGCGCTGCACGTCGGCGGCTCCGACGTGCCGTTGCTGCTGATCGCCATCATGACCTTCGTGCTGATCACCAGCAGCGGCACGATGGCGATGGCAGTGAACTGCGCCTACCGCCGCGACCGCGTCAACGCGGCGGCGCTGATGTTCGTCACCGCCGCCTTCGGCGAGATGTTCGTCTGCATGCAGGCCTTCGAATGGACCAAGCTGATCCTCGAAGGCGTGCGCCCCTGGGGCAACCCGATGGGGGCGGCGCAGTTCGGCTCGACCTTCTTCATGATCACCGGCTTCCACGGCCTGCACGTCACGGCCGGCGTGATCTACCTGATCGTCGTCGCGGTGCGCCTGCTGCGCGGCCGCTACGACGGCGGCAACTACCAGATCGTCGAGATCGCCGGCCTGTACTGGCACTTCGTGGACCTGGTGTGGGTCTTCATCTTCGCGCTCTTCTACCTGTGGTGAGGTGAGCCATGACGACGGGAACGGGACAACAGCATCCGATCGGCCTGTACCTCAAGATCTGGGCGCTGCTGTTCGTGCTCAGCACGCTGTCGTACGGGGTCGACTACTTCCACTTCCACGGCATCCTGCGCTGGACGCTGATCGTGGTCTTCATGCTGCTGAAGGCCGGGCTGATCGTCGCGGTCTTCATGCACCTGGCCTGGGAGCGGCTGGCGCTGATCTGCGCGATCCTGCTGCCGCCGCTGTGYCTGTTGGTGCTGGTCGGGCTGATGGCGTCCGAAGCCGGCCACACGCACCTGACCAGGCTCATGTTCTTCCGCTGAAGCACAGTGCGCATCGACACCATCGCTTCCCTCGCGGCCGCGCATGCGCCCTGGCGCAACTACCTGGAATTGACCAAGCCGCGCGTCGTCGCGCTGATGCTGTTCACCGCCGTGGTCGGCATGCTGCTGTCGACGCACGGACCGCCGCCCTGGCGCGCGCTGGTCTTCGGCGTGCCGGGCATCGCCCTGGTGGCCGGCGCCGCGGCCGCGGTCAACCACCTGGTGGACCGGCACATCGACGCGCTGATGGCGCGAACGCGCGGCCGGCCRCTGCCGCGCGGGACGGTGCGCGCCGCGCAGGTGCTGGCGTTCGCCGTCGCGCTGGGCTCGGCCGGCATGGCCTTGCTGCTGGTCTTCACGAACCTGCTGTGCGCCGTGCTGACCTTCGCATCGCTGCTTGGCTACGCGGTGGTCTACAGCATGTTCCTCAAGCACAGCACGCCGCAGAACATCGTCATCGGCGGGGCGGCCGGCGCGGCACCGCCGCTGCTCGGCTGGGTCGCGGTGACCGGACAGGTCGACCCGGGTGCGCTGCTGCTGTTCCTGATCATCCTGGTGTGGACGCCGCCGCACTTCTGGGCGCTGGCGATCCACCGCCGCGACGATTACGCGCGCGCCGAGGTGCCGATGCTGCCGGTCACCCACGGCGTGGCCTTCACGTCGGCGCGCATCCTGCACTACACCGTCGCCCTGGTGCTGATCACGGCGCTGCCGTTCGCGATCGGCATGAGCGGCTGGCCCTACCTGGCCGGCGCGATGCTGCTGGGCGCGCGCTTCGTCGCGCTCGCCTGGCGCCTGCGCCGCGACGTGCGGCTGGCGATGCCGACCTTCCGTTACTCGATCGCGTACCTGTCCGGCCTGTTCGCGCTGCTGCTGGCCGACCATGCACTGGTCTGAGCAAACCGGGTTGTCGAGGGACCCGGCCGTGGCAAGGAACCCCCGTTCGCCCTGAGCTTGTCGAAGGGCCGGGCTGAGCCTGTCGAAGCCCTGGCGGCGGTGCACTGCAGGCGCTGGTGCGCTGCGGCAGGAACCCTTCGACACGGGCCCTCGACAAGCTCGGTCCCTGCTCAGGGCGAACGGGTGGGTGGTGCCATTCGCTGGAGCAAACCCGATTGTCGACGGGCCCGGCCGTGGCAAGGAACCCCCGTTCGCCCTGAGCTTGTCGAAGCCCTGGTGGCGGTGCACTGCAGGCGCTGGTGCGCTGCGGCAGGGACCCTTCGACACGGGCCCTCGACAAGCTCGGTCCCTGCTCAGGGCGAACGGGTGGGTGGTGCCGTTCGCTGGAGCAAACCCGGTTGTCGACGGACCCGGCCGTGGCAAGGAACCCCCGTTCGCCCTGAGCTTGTCGAAGGGCCGGGCTGAGCCTGTCGAAGCCCTGGTGGCGGTGCACTGCAGGC
>NZ_JBFUEB010000084.1:0-27492 GCF_056404395.1 Rhizobacter sp. P2_D12
GCCCCACCCTGATTGGCGCGCCCCAGCCTGCCCGCCCGCGCCTTTGCTGAACCAGCGTCTGTGTGCGCAGATCCCGGATTGGCATCCGGGCTACCAAGTATTCGTAGCCCGGATGCCAATCCGGGACCGCGGCACACGGTGTCAGAGCAAGCGCAGCGGCCGTTCCCTACGGTGCTGTGATCTTGACAATGCCGCCGCGCGTCAGCACATACAGCGCGCTGTCGGCCGTCCCCACCGCCATGTCCACCGGCGCATCCGCCACCTTGCCGAAGGCATAGGCGGCGTTGCCGTTGGCCAGGTCGACGCGGCCGATCGCGTGGCTCACGTAGTCGGCGAAGAAGTAGCTGCCGCGGTACATCGCCGGGAAGCTGCCGCTGTCGGGGTAGAACGCGCCACCCGCAATGCACTGGCCGACGAAGAAGCCGCCGGGGCCGTTGCCCTCCGGGTTGGTCGCGCTGTGCTTGTAGGTGAACAGCGGCGCGGTGATGCCGGTGGTCACGTGCTCGTTGCCCTCGGACCCCGGCCAGCCGTAGTTGGCGCCGGCGGTGCCGACGTCGATCTCTTCCCAGGTGACCTCGCCCACGTCGTTGATGTGGATGCGGCCATCGCTCGGGCGCACCGCGAACGTGAATGGATTGCGCAGGCCGTAGGCCCACACCGCGCCGTAGGCCGCACCGCCGCTTGCCGCGAAGAACGGGTTGTCGGCCGGGATCGAGCCGTCGTCGTTCAGGCGCAGCAGCTTGCCGAACAGGCTGGTCTTGTCCTGCGCCGGCGAACCCTGCGCGTTGTCGCCGACACCCACGTACAGCTTGCCGTCCTTGCCGAAGTGCATCGCGCCGCCGTTGTGGTTGGTGGCGCTCGTCAAGGTCGGCAGGTTGAAGATCACCACCGGTGCCGCCGGGCTCGCGATGTCGCCGGTCGCCACGTAGCGGCTGATGCGGTTGTGCGTGCCGTTCTGCGTGGTGGTGTGGTAGACGTACACCCACCCGTTGGTCGCGAAGTTCGGGTGCAGCGCGACGCCGATCAGGCCGCGCTCGCCCTGCGAGTCGACGGTCAGCGTGGTGAAGGGCTGCACCTGCAGCACGCCGTTCTTGACGACGCGCAGCGCGCCGCCCTGTTCGGCGACGAACAGGCGGCCATCCGGCGCCTGCGCGAACGCGGTCGCGTTGTTCAGGCCGCTCACCCAGGTCTCGTTCATCGTGAAGCCCTGCGG
Source organism: Rhizobacter sp. P2_D12 (assembly GCF_056404395.1). Taxonomy (NCBI): domain Bacteria; kingdom Pseudomonadati; phylum Pseudomonadota; class Betaproteobacteria; order Burkholderiales; family Sphaerotilaceae; genus Rhizobacter; species Rhizobacter sp. P2_D12. The sequence goes on from NZ_JBFUEB010000084.1 coordinate 1,214, forward strand.
CAGCGTCACGTTGCCGCCGAACTTGACGGTGGCCGCGGTCCAGTCGGAATGGTTGCCGGCTGCGTCGCGGGCGCGCGCCCGGATCACGTGCTGGCCGCTCGCATGGTTGGTGGTCACGACGCTCGCGGTGTACGGCGCCGCGGTGTCCTCGGCGCCCAGCGCCGCGCCGTCGAGCTGGAACTCGACGCCGACCACGCCGACGTTGTCGCTCGCGGTGGCGGTGATGGCCAGCGTGCCGGTCAGGTTGGTCGCCAGGTTGGCCGGCGCGGTGATCGTCACCGTCGGTGCCTGCGTGTCGGGGCCTTGCGGCGCCGTGACGGTCACCGTCACCGCCGTGCTGGTCGTCGTCGCGCCGGCGTTGTCGGTGGCGCGCGCGGTCAGCGTGTGCGCGCCGGTCGTGGTGGGCGTCCACGAGAAGGCGTAGGGGCTTACCGTGTCCGAGTTCAGCAGCGTGCCGCCGTCGAAGAAGTCGACCTTCGCGACCGTGCCGTCCGGGTCGGCCGCGGTGGCGGACAGCGTCATCGCGGTGCCGGTGACGCCGGTCGCCGCGGACGTGAGCGTCACGGTCGGCGGCTGGTTGGTGGCCGGCCCATCGTCCTGGAAGGTGGCGGTGTAGGTCGTGTCCGCCGCCGGGGTCGAGATGGTGTGCGTGGCGATGCCGCCATCGCTCCAGCTGACGAAGCTGTAGCTGCGGCCGTTGAACACCTGCGTCCCGGCAGTGATGTCGCGCTCGATGCCGACCACGCCGGTGAAGGTGCTGGGGCTGGTCACCGGTTGGCCGTCGATCCTCAACTGCAGGCCGGCCGGCTGCGTCGCGAGCGTCACCTGCGCCTTCAGCGGCTGCACGTCGCGCGTCACCTCGGTGCTGCGGCCATCCTTGTCGGTGGCCCGCAGGTGGAATCGATACCAGATGTTGGACGAGGTCTCGCCGCGCACCGGGATGGTCACCGTGCCGCTCGCGCCGGTGGTGGGCTGCTGCAACGGATGGGTGTGCGCGTCGTGGTGCAGGTCGGCCCACCAGGTGAGCGACGACGCTGCCAGCGTGCCGTCCTCGGGGTCGGTGGCGCTGCCGGTGAAGGTGAGGGTGTCGCCGGCCTTGAAGGTCGCGCCTTCAGCCGGACTCTGGATCGTCGCGGTCGGTGCGTTGCCGACCGGCGTGCTGCCGCCCGAGTCGCCGCCGCTGCCGCCGCAGCCGGCCAGCAGCAGGCTGCATGCCATCCCCAACCCCCAGGCCTTCGACTGCCATCCCATCATGCTCACCTCGTTGTTGTTTCGTGATCGCCCGCCAGTGTCGGCGCTTTGCCGGCGCCGGCAACTCACCGGGGCGCAGCGTGTGTATCGCCCCGGCAATGAGTGTTGCGCATTGTGCGCGAGCGGCTGCGTTCAGGAGGCCGAGATGCGCGTCACCCCGGCGCGCGTGAGGATGTACAGCGCCCCGTCGGTGCCCACCAGCATGTCCACCGGTTCTCCGATCAATCGGGAAAACGCATAGGCCGCATTGCCGTTCGCCAGGTCGACGCGGCCGACGGTGCGCGTCACGTAGTCGGAAAAGAAATAGCTGCCGTGGTAGCGCGACGGGAAGCTGCCGCCCACCGGGTAGAAGGCGCCGCCGGCGATGCACTGCCCGACGAAGAAGCCGCCCGGGCCGCTGCCCGGCGGCGTGGTCGCCGAATGCTTGTAGGTGAACAGCGGGCCGGTGATGCCGGCGCCGACGTTGGCGTTGCCCTCCGAGCCCGGCCAGCCGTAGTTGGCGCCCGGTGCGCCCAGGTCCACCTCTTCCCAGGTGCCCTCGCCGACGTCGTTGATGTGGATGCGTCCGTCGCCGGGCCGCACCGCGAAGGTGAAGGGGTTGCGCAGGCCGTAGGCCCAGACGGCGCGGGCGTCGCCGGCGGAGGTCGCGTAGAACGGGTTGTCGGCCGGGATGGTGCCGTCGGCATTCAGCCGCAGCAGCTTGCCGAACAGGCTGGCCTTGTCCTGCGCCGGCGACCCGCGCGCGTTGTCGCCGACACCCACGTACAGCTTGCCGTCGTGGCCGAAGTGCATCGCGCCGCCGTTGTGGTTGGTCGCGCTCGACAGCGCCGGCAGGTTGAACAGCGCCACCGGTGCGCCGGCCGCGACGTCGCCGTTCGCCACGAAGCGGCTGATGCGGTTGTGCGTGCCGCCCTCGGTGGTCGTGTGGTAGACGTAGACCCAGCCGTTGCTCGCGAAGCCCGGGTGCAGCGCGACGCCGATCACGCCGCGCTCGCCGGCGGAGTCGACCGCCAGCGTCGCGAAGGGCGTGGCCAGCAGCACGCCGTTCTTGATCACGCGCACGCGGCCGCCCTGTTCGGCGACGAAGATGCGGCCGTCCGGCGCCTGGGCGAAGGCGGTCGCGCTCGCGAGGCCCGCGACCCAGGCTTCGTTCTTCGTGAAGCCGGCCGGCAGCGCTACGCTGCCGCCGAACTGCACCGTCAGCGCGGTCCATGCCGAGACGTTGCCCGCCGCGTCGCGCGCCCGGGCACGGATCACGTGCTGGCCGCTCGCATGGGTGGCCGTGTTGATGCTGGTGCGGAACGGCGCACTCGTGTCGATGCTGCCGTGCGGCGCACCGTCCAGCTCGAACTCGACGCCGGCCACGCCGACGTTGTCGCTGGTGTTCGCGATCACGTCGAACCAGCCGTTCAGGTTGTCGGCCAGGTTGGCCGGTGAGGTCAGCGCGATCGTCGGTGCCTGCGTGTCGGAGCCGCTCGGCCTGGTGACGTTGACGGCGACCGCGGCGCTGCGGGTGGCTGCGCCGGCGTTGTCGGTGGCGCGCGCCGTCAGCGAATGGCTGCCCGCGGTGGCGGGCGTCCAGGTCCAGGTCCACGGCGCGGCGGTGTCGGTGCCGAGCAGCGTGCTGCCGTCGAAGAACTGCACCTGCGCGACGCTGCCGTCGCTGTCGGTCGCGGTCGCCGTCAGCAGCAGCGGGTTGCCGACGGTGCCGCTGGCCGGCGCGCCGAGGCTGGCGGTTGGCGGCAGGTTGGCGGCCGGGCCCTGGTCGGTGAAGGTCGCGACGTAGGTGGTGTTGGCGGCCGGCGTCGAGATCGTGTGCACCGCGCTGCCGCCGTCGCTCCAGGTCGAGAAGACGTAGCGGCGGCCGTTGGCCACCTGCTCGGCGGCGCCGATGTCGCGCTCCAGGCCGACCACGCCGGTGAAGCTGTGCGGGCCGGTGACCGGCTGGCCGTCGATCGTCAGCTGCAGGCCCGCGGGCTGCGTGGCCAGCGTCACCTGCGCCTTGCGCGGCAGGATGTCGCGCACCTTCTCGGTGGTGTTGCCGGCGCTGTCGACGGCCTTCAGGTGGAAGCGGTACCAGATGTTCGCGGAGGTCTCGCCGCGCACCGGGATCGTGATGCTGCCGCTCGCACCGACGGTCGGCTGCTGCAGCGGGTGGGTGTGGGTGTCGTGGTGCAGGTCGACCCACCAGGTGAGCGCCGAGGCCGGCAGCGTGCCGTCCTCGGCATCGGTCGCGCTGCCGCTGAACAGCACGGTGTCGCCGGCCTGGAACGGCGCGCTCGCTGCCGGGCTGGCATAGGCCACCACCGGCGCGGCACCGACCGCGGCGATGCGCACGTCCTGTGCCGACTCGATGCCGGCGCCTGCGCTGTCTGCACCGCCCCCGCCGCAGGCCGCCAGCGCTGCGCACAGCCCGACACCCCACGCCATCGATCGCCAGGATTGCATGTCGTTCTCCCCGTTGTGCCCAGCCGCATGGGCAATCGGCATGCCCGGGAGGCCACCGCTGTTGTCGCCGGCGCGACAGGGTGGCTGCGGGTTGATGCGCTGGGCCGGCGATGGGGCACTGGGCTATACCTCGGGGATCCCGACCCGGAGACCCGCCGTGACCGAGCAGACCGCCGTTCCGACCCGCCCGCACCACCGCTTCTGGCCGCGCCGGTTGCCGCGCGAGCTGGCCATCCCGTCGACCACGCTGTGGTTCAACCTGGAGGTCGCATCGACCCGCTTCCCGGACAAGCCGGCCTACCTGTTCTTCGGCCAGGCGCTCGGCTTCCGCGCGCTGCGCGAGCAGGCCGAGCGGGTGGCGGGCTGGCTGCAGCAGGCGGGGGTGCAGGCCGGCGACCGGGTCGCGCTGTACCTGCAGAACTGCCCCCAATACGTGGCGGCGTACTACGGCATCCTGCGCGCCAACGCCGTGGTGGTGCCGGTCAACCCGATGAACAAGGCGCAGGAGTTCAAGCACTACATCACCGACCCGCAGGCCCGCGTGGCGATCTGCAGCGCCGACCTGGCGGTCCACGTCGCGCAGGCCAATGCCGAACTGCCCGAGGGCGAGCGCCTGCAACAGGTGCTGGTGGTGCGCTACGCCGATGCGATGCCGGATGCCATCGAGCCCGGCATCGCACCGCCGCCGGTGATGGAGGCCTGGCTGCGCAGCGATCCGGCGCTGCCCGAAGGCACGAGCGAACGCTACACCCGCTGGGCCGATGCATTGGCGCAGGCGCACCTGCCGGGCCCGCACACCGCGCAGCCCGATGACCTGGCCCTGCTGCCCTACACCTCGGGCACCACCGGGCTGCCCAAGGGCTGCATGCACACGCACCGCACGCTGATGTCGAACACGGTGGGCGGCTGCTGGGCCCATGCCGGTGCCGAGACCATCAGCCTGGGCGTGGTGCCGATGTTCCACATCACCGGCATGGTTTACGGCGTGCTCGGTCCGGTCTACAACGGCGCGACCACGGTGCTGATGCCGCGCTGGGACCGCGAACTGGCCGGGCGCCTGATCTCGCGCCACCGGCCGACGCACTGGACCTGCATCCCGACGATGATCATCGACCTGTTCGGCAGCCCCCACTACAAGAGCTTCGACCTGTCGAGCCTGCGCTACCTGAGCGGTGGCGGCGCCGCGATGCCGCAGGCGGTGGCCGAGCGGCTGGAGGCCGAGTTCGGGCTGCGCTTCGCCGAGGGCTACGGCCTCACCGAGACCGCGGCGCCCAGCCATGCCAACCCGCCGGAGCGGCCGAAGCTGCAGTGCCTGGGCATCCCGATCTTCGGCGTCGACTCGCGCGTGGTGGACCCGCTGACGCTGCAGGAGCTGCCGCCCGGCGAGGTGGGCGAGATCATCACGCGCGGGCCGATGGTCTTCCAGGGCTACTGGCGGCATCCGCAGGCCACCGCGGCGGCCTTCGTCGAGTTCGAGGGGCAGCGCTTCTTCCGCACCGGCGACCTGGGGCGCATGGACGAGGAGGGCTACTTCTTCATCACCGACCGGCTCAAGCGGATGATCAACGCGAGCGGCTTCAAGGTCTGGCCGGCCGAGGTGGAGGCCTTGCTCTACCGCCACCCGGCGGTGCAGGAAGCCTGCGTGATCGCGGCGCACGATGCCTACCGCGGCGAGACGGTGAAGGCGGTGGTGGTGTTGCGCGCCGAGGCGAAAGGCAAGACCCGCGAGCAGGACATCGTCGACTGGGCGCGCTACCAGATGGCGGCCTACAAGGCGCCGCGCATCGTCAGCTTTGCCGACAGCCTGCCCAAGTCGGGCGCCGGCAAGGTGCTGTGGCGCGTGCTGCAGGAGCAGGAGGGAAAACCCTCGTAACCCGGATGCCCATCCGGGGCCGTGTGCCTCGATCCGTGGTTTTGTTCGCAGGGAATCCGGGCTTTCCAGCAGGGCGGAGCTTCGCCCACGCCCCTAACATCCGCGCTGCTCTGAAAAACGAACGTTCGTGCTGACAGTAAAAGCGCGACGACCCTTGGCTGGACTGAAGACTGAGAAGCAGGAGATACGGATGCATCAATGGAAACGCAATGTCGTCGCGCTGGGCGTGGCGGCGCTGGTGGCTGCCTGCGGCGGCGGTGGCAGCGACACGTCGACCCGGGTCAACATCACCGCGGTCAAGGTGATGGGCGACAGCCTGGCCGACGTCGGCACCTTCGGCGGCGTGAAGGCCACGGTGCAGGGCAGCGATTCGAAGGTGTTCCCGGAGCGCGTCGCGGCGGGCTACGGCATCTCGACGATGTGCAGCTACTACGTCGCCACCGGCGCGACCACCTTCGCCGTCAACCCGGCGGCCGGCTGCACCAACTACGCGATCGGCGGCGGGCGCATCAACAACTACACCAACCCGGCTTCGCCGCTGTCGGTGATCCAGCAGATGAAGGACGCCACCGCGAGCGCCAACATCGGCGCGAGCGAGCTGGCGCTGATCGACGGCGGCGGCAATGACGCGGCCGACCTGGTGGGCGCCTTCCTGAAGGCCAGCACCGACGGCGGCGCGAGTTACGTGGCGCTGCTGAAGACGGTGCTGGACGCGACCACGGTGAACACCGAGGCGGCCAAGGGTCAGTCCGGCCTGGTCACGCTGGGCGGCATGTACATGGCGGCGCTGGCGACCCAGTTCGGCGCGGCCATCGACACCAACATCCTCGGCAAGGGCGCGAACTACGTGGCCGTGCTGAACATGCCGGGCATCACCAACACGCCGCGCTTCCAGATGGTGCTCGATTCGATCGCGGCCAAGGCCGTGGCCGGGGGCGCCACCGATGGCGGCGCTGCCGCACGCGCCCAGTACGAAGGGATCTTCAAGGCCTGGATCGTGGCCTTCAACGGCACGCTGGACAGCCACTACGCCGGCAATGGCAAGGTGGTGGTGGTCGACTTCTACACCTCGTTCAACGAAGAGGTGGCGATCCCGGCGCAGTACAGCCTGAGCAACGTGAAGACGCCGGCCTGCCCGATCACCGGCGTAGGCGCCGACCAACTGCCGACGTACACCTTCGCGACCTGCACCGACGCCGCGCTGTCGGCCGCGCCGCCCACCGGCGTGACCGACCCGAACTGGTGGAAGAGCTATGCCTTCTCGGACGGCTTCCACCCGACCCCGTATGCGCATCAGCTGCTCGGCCAGCTGATCTCGAGGAGCCTGGCCACCAAGGGCTGGCTGTGAACCGGATGCACGAAGGAACAACAACCATGACCAAGACATTCAAGTGCATCGCGCTGGCCTCCTGCGTGGCCGGCATGTTCGCCAGCGGCGCGGCCAGCGCCCAATCCGCCGGCTCGTGGCTGGTGCGCGCCGGTGCGGTGCTCATCGACCCGAAGGTCGACAGCGGCGACCTGAGCGCGCCGGCCTTCCCCGGCACCAAGGCGGACGTCGACTCGAGCACCCAGTTCGGCGGCGGCATCACCTACATGTGGAGCGACAACGTCGCGATCGACCTGCCGCTGTCGATGCCGTTCAAGCACGACATCAACGGCGCCGGTGCGATCGCCGGCGTCGGCAAGATCGGCGAGACCAAGGCGCTGCCGATCACGCTGATGGGCCAGTACCGTTTCCTGGAGGCGAGCTCGCCGTTCCGCCCGTACGTCGGCGCCGGCATCACCTACGCCAAGTTCTACAAGGAAAAGGGCACGGCGGCGCTGACGGCGCTGACGGGCGGCACCTCGTCGAACCCGACCACGCTGAAGGTCGACTCGAAGGCGGCCGCGACGATCCAGGTCGGCGCGAGCTTCACGTTCAACGAGCGCTGGTTCGTCGACGCGACGGTGCTGAAGACTTTCCTGAAGACGACCACGACCTTGTCGACGGGACAGCAACTCGACATCAAGCTGGACCCGCTCACCACGGCGGTGTTCGTCGGCTACCGCTTCTGATCGAGGCGTTGTTGGGGGAGGGCCCTGCCGTCGCGAGACGGCAGGGCCTTTTTCGTGCATGGCGGAACTCGCCCCGCGGCGGTGTCACTGAGGCCGCATGCGAAATTCAACCATGACGGATTGCGAGCGGGCGCAGTCTCACGGGCTTGGCTCGAGCCCGGGTCCAGGGCGTGCAGGCGGATGGTGCGAGCGGTTTCTTCCCGAGCCGGGCAAGTGCCAGAAGCGCGAGCATCGTCTGAAAAGGGGGCTCGAGCAGCAGCGGAGCCAATCCGGCAAATGCGTGGCCGCACGCATGAAAAGCAATGACTGGCCGGACACGGCCAGCTGCCTCGTGGACCAGCCCGGCACCACCCGCCCGGTGCATCCGATGATCGCCGAGCTGCAGCAGACTGTGGCCGCCGACTACAAGCTCGTTGCCAGTCGCGGCCTGGCCAAGCGCCGGTCGCTCGATGGCGTGATCGTGCTGATCGGCGAGCAGGACCACGACAAGCCAGGTCCTGCGACGCGCGCTCTCGAATCCATCTGGCAGCGCGGTGACCTCCACTTCGTTGAACTGCCGGACCCTTACGTCCGCAGCGGGCAGCTGAATGGCTTCTTGCGCGGGATTCCGGCGACGCAGGCGGACGTGGATGGCGGATCGGTGGGCATGGACGACTTCGAACTCGGCGTGCAGATCGAGACCTTGATGGCCGAGGTGGCCGGGGCCTTGAATCGGCTGATCGACCAACTGGCCCTCGACGTGCATCCAGGGGGATCGTCCAGGAAGCAGCTCAACCCGGTGGCCACTCTCGCGCAGTTGCGCCAGCGCAGGGACGACCTGTTGGCCAGGTACAAGAGGCTGGCTCCCGACCGCAGGCGACAGACCAAGGAAGTTCTTCGGCTGCAGAAGGCCGTGATCGACGCGGAGGCCCGCCTGGACGAGCTGGTCGACGGGACCTTGCCTTACCGCTCCGACTTCATGGCCGAGACGATCCTGGAGCGCGTCCGGGCAGATCGCGAGTCTGGCACATTTGCTGACCGGACCTACGTGGCCGTGGCGGGCGCCGCCCATCTGCAGAGGATGGCAGAGTGGTTGCAGAAGGCCGGTGAACGCTACGTCCTGCTCTGCCCCCACGCAGTCCGCAGATTGATCGCGGCCTGCAACTGAGGTCAAGCCGCCAGCTTGAACACCGACACGGTGCTGACGAGGTCCCGCGCCTGCGCCTTCAGGCTCTCGGCCGCCGCTGCACCTTGCTCGACCATCGCGGCGTTCTGCTGCGTGGTGGTGTCCATCTGCGTCACGGCCTCGCCGATCTGCGACACGCCGGTGCTCTGCTCGCTGCTGGCGGTGCTGATCTCGCCGACGATGTCGGTGACGCGGCGGATCGAGTTCACGACGTCCTGCATCGTCGTGCCGGCGCGATCCACCAGCACCGTGCCCTGCTCGACGCGCTCGACGCTGGTCGAGATCAGCGYCTTGATCTCCTTGGCCGCATCGGCGCTGCGCTGCGCGAGGCTGCGCACCTCGCCGGCCACCACCGCGAAACCGCGGCCCTGTTCGCCGGCGCGTGCCGCTTCCACCGCGGCATTCAGCGCCAGGATGTTGGTCTGGAACGCGATGCCGTCGATCACGCCGATGATGTCGACGATGCGCCTGGACGAGTCGTTGATGCCCTTCATCGTGTCGACCACCTGGCCGACCACGTCGCCGCCCTGCGCCGCGACGTCGCAGGCGCCCTGCGCCAGCACGTTGGCTTGGCGCGCGTTGTCGGCGTTCATCCGCACCGTGCTCGACAGCTGATCCATCGCGGCCGCGGTCTGCTGCAGCGCGCTCGCCTGTTCCTCGGTGCGCGCGCTCAGGTCGTTGTTGGCATGCGAGATCTCGGCCGACGCGGTGGCCACGCCCTCGGCATTGCGCCGCACGTCGGCCACCAGTTCGGCCAGCCGGTTGCGCATGCCGCCCAGCGCGCCCAGCAACTGGGCACACTCGTCGCGGCCGTCGGCATGGATGGCGCGCGACAGGTCGCCGCCGGCGATCGCCTCGGCCGAATCCACCGCCTGGTGCAGCGGGCGCGTCATCGAGCGCGTCGCCAGCACCGCGAGCACCAGGCCCGCCAGCACCGCGACGACCGCGCCGCCGGCCAGGATGCGCTGGCCGCTGACGGCGATGCCCAGCGTCTGCGCCTGGCTGGACTGCAGCCGCTGGTCCATGTAGCTGTCGATCGCCGCCAGCCCCTTCAGGTAGTCCTGCGCCAGCGGGTACAAGTCCTTGTCGACCTGCACGGCCACGTCCTCGCCGGCCTGCTTGCGCTTGAAGAGCGCGCTGCGCGACACGCGGTAGGCCTCGCGTTTCGTCGCCAGCTCGCCCATCAGCCGCTTGCCGGTCTCGTCCTGGATCAGCGCGTCCAGGCGCTGCTGCATCTCGCTGATCGAGGCCGACGAGACATCCATGTCGCGCTTCAGCGCCTCGATGTAGGCGGCGTCCGAGGCCTTCAGCGAGGCCGCGGTGCGCACCCAGTTCAGGTTGATGCTGGCCGCCCAGCGCGCCGCCAGCGATTGCCGCTGCATCTCGGTGGTCGCCAGCTCGTTGCTGGCGGTCTTCAGGGTTTCCAGGCGCCACACGCCGATGGTCGACACCAGGGCCGTGATCGCGAGGATCAGGCCGAAGGCAAACCCCAGGCGCTGGCCGAGCTTGAATTGATTGAGCTTCACGAGCGGTCTTTCTGTCAGTTGAACTACACGGACTGAGCCGCAACCGAAGCTTAAAAAACCGGTCCCTGTGTCAGTGCCAAGAAAAGAGGCAGATTCCGAGCCTCTTTCTGGTGCATCCAGGGCCTTGTAGGACGGCGGCGACAGCGGGTGGCGCCCGCCGACTACAGCGCAACGCGCCGTCGGCCCGCCTGGGTTCGCCGGGTCGCCCCATACCGTGGAGGCCTCGAACAACTCAACGAAGTACGGAGCCCGCCATGACGCTCGGAACCATCCTCTTGATCGTGCTGATCCTGATCCTCATTGGTGCGCTGCCCACCTGGCCGCACAGCCGCAGCTGGGGCTTCGGCCCGAGCGGCGGCCTGGGCCTGGTGGTCATCATCCTGATCGTGCTGTTGCTGATGGGGCGCATCTAGCCGTCGTCGGCGTGTCGATCGACGTCGCAACTGGCGCTCAGAAGCGCGAGCCCGGCTGCTGAAGGAAACGGACTTCGTCGGGCGTCGACGCCCGCCCGAGGATGTCGTTGCGGTGCGGAAAGCGGCCGAACCGCGCGATCACCTCGCGGTGCCTGTGCGCGTAGTCGAGCATGCCTTGCAGCAGCGGGGCCTCGGCGGCGAGCCGCGTGAAGCGGGCGACCGCCTCGTCCTGGCAGGCCAGGTCTTCCGCGTGCTCGAACGGCAGGTAGGCGAAGGCACGCCGCAGCGGCGGCAGCGCGAGGTCGGCGCCGCCGGCGCACAGGGCGCGGCTCGCGGCCAGCGCGAGCGCATCGCCGTCGAACGAACGCGGCCGGCTGCGGAAGACGTTGCGCGTGAACTGGTCGAGCAGCAGGATGCGCGCGAGCGCCGCATCGGCCGGTGCGGTCCAGTCGGCCAGGCCGCCGGCCAGCGCCTCTTCGACCAGCGGTCCGAAGCGCTCGGCGATCTCCTGGTCGGTCGCGTCGCTCTTGGTGAACCACAGCGGCCGCATCGCCGGCTCGGCCGCTGCCGGCCCGAACCAGAAGCCCAGCACCTCGGCCGCGCGCGGATCCATCGGCGCCGGCCTCAGCGACCCAGCCGCAACCACAGGTAGCTGTACTCCAGCGCCTGCAGGTGCGCGCGCTGCTCGTTGTCGGCCGCGCCGCCGTGCCCGCCCTCGATGTTCTCGTAATAGAACAGCTCGTGCCCCTGCTGCAGCATCAGTGCCGCCATCTTGCGCGCATGCGCCGGGTGCACGCGGTCGTCGCGCGTCGACGTCGTGAACAGCACCTTCGGGTATTTCACGTCCTGGCGCACGTTCTGGTACGGGCTGTACTTCGAGATGAAGGACCACTCGGCCGGGTCGTCCGGGTTGCCGTATTCGGCCATCCACGATGCGCCGGCCAGCAGCGTGTGGAAGCGCCGCATGTCGAGCAGCGGCACCTGGCACACCACCGCGTTGAACAGGTCGGGCCGCTGCGTGAAGGTGGCCCCCACCAGCAGCCCGCCGTTGCTGCCGCCCATGATGCCCAGGTGGCGCGGCGCGGTGATCTTCTGCGCCACCAGGTCTTCGGCCACCGCGATGAAGTCGTCGTAGCTGCGCTGCTTGTGCGCCTTCACCGCGCTCTGGTGCCAGGCCGGGCCGTACTCGCCGCCGCCGCGGATGTTGGCCACCACCAGCACGCCGCCGCGCTGGTACCAGGCACGCCCGAAGCTGCCCGAGTACCAGGGCTTCAGCGAGATCTCGAAGCCGCCATAGCCGTACAGCAGCGTCGGGTTCGTGCCGTCGGCCTTGGCGCCCTGTGGCCACACCACGAAGTAGGGCACGCGCGTGCCATCCTTCGAGGTCGCGAAGCGCTGCTCGGCGCGCATGCCCTTGGCATCGAACAAGGCGTTGCGCGATTTCAGCAGCTCGCGCTGGTCGTTCGCGGTGCCCGCCAGGTACAGCGAGTCGGGCGTCAGGAAGTCGGTGTAGGTGAGCAGGTAGCGCTCGGCCAGCGCATCGGTCTTGAGCAGCGGGTCGTGCAGGCTGCTGACGCCCAGCGCGCCGGGGAAGGGCGCGGCGATCTCGCGCCGCGTGAAGTTGGCCCCATGCTTGTGCCATTGCTCCAGCTTGCCCGCCACGTTGTCCAGCACGTTCAGCAGCACGTGGTCGCGCGTGGTGGTGTAGCCCGACAGCGAGCGCGTCGGCGTCGGCGTGAACAAGGCCTGCAGCTTGCGCTCGCCGCGCAGCCAGCCGGCCGCATCGGTGGCCAGCAGCGAGCCGCTCGCGAAGCTCTCGCTGCCCGCCTTGAAGTCGCTGCGCAGGTGCAGCAGCATCGTGTCGCGCAGGAAGCTGATCGTCGCGTCGTCGGGCACGTCGATCTTGACCAGCTTGTCCTTCACCAGCAGGAACTGGTGGCTGTTGTAGAAATCGATCGAGCGGACGAAGACGGTGCGCTCGAAGCCGGGCGTCTTGTCGACGCTGACGTTGACGGCCACGTCCTTGGCCTCGCCCTCGAACACCACGACCGCATCGGCCAGCGGCGTGCCGCGCTTCCAGCGCTTGATGACGCGCGGGTAGCCCGAATCGGTCAGCGAGCCGGGGCCGAAATCGGTGCCGACGTAGATCGTGTCGCCGTCCAGCCATTCGAGGTCGGACTTGGCCTCGGGCAGCGTGAAGCCGTCCTTGACGAACTGCTTCGTGACCGCGTCGAACTCTCGCACCACCTTCGCATCGGCACCGCCGCGCGACAGCGACACCAGGCAGCGGCGGTAGTCGGGACCCAGCACCGCGGCGCCGCCCCAGACCCAGTTCTCGTGCTCGGCCGCGCCCAACGCATCCAGGTCGAGCACCGTCTCCCAGGCCGGCTCGGCCTTGCGGTACTCGGCCAGCGTGGTGCGGCGCCACAGGCCGCGCTTGTGGTTCTCGTCCTGCCACAGGTTGTAGAGCCAGTCGCCGCGGCGCGTGACGGCCGGGATGCGGTCCTTCGCGTTCAGCACCTCCAGCAGCTGGGCGCGCGTCGGCGCGTACTCGGGGCGCGCGGTGAGCTCCTTCTGCGACGCGGCATTGCGCTCGCGCACCCAGTTCAGCGCGCGTTCGCCCTGCACGTCCTCGAGCCAGGCGAAGGGATCGGCCGGAGTCTGCGCGGCGGATGAAGCGGCGGCGGAGGCTGCGGCGGCGGAAGCAGGGGTTTGCGACATGGCGTTGGAGGAGGTCAGGGTGAGCAGCGGCGCGGCGAGTGTGCCGGCGGTGGCGGCGAGGAGGCCGCGGCGGGTGGCGGAAACATCGGACGTCAAGTTCAGGCCCTCAGCGATTCGGTTTCGGGATGGCGCTGCATGTAGACGCGCACGTAGGAACAGAGCGGATCGATCTTCAGATGTTCCGCCCGCGCGTACGCAAAGGCCGCCTCGACCAGCCGGGCGGCGATGCCGCGGCCCTGCAGCGCCGGGTGCACGACGGTGTGCGTCATGTGCATCACGCCATCGGCCAGCTGGTAGTCGGCCACGCACAGGTGGCCGTCGATCGTGGTTTCGAAGCGCTGCCGCGCGCGGTCGTGCGAGATGGCGACGGGAGTCTCGGTCATGGCGTCCTCGGGAGTCCGGGCTGCCAGTCTGCCAGCTTCGGCGCCGAATGATCCACGCTTCTCGGGTGGCCCCGCGGCGCGTCAGGCCTCCGGCGTCAGGCGCTGCGGCGTGACCTCGATGCTGCGCGTGCCGTCGCCCACCCACACCGCGCCGTCCTGCACCGTCACCTGCAGCTGCATGGTGCGCTGGGCCAGCGCGGCGAGCGCCTGGCTCTGTTCGGCCGGTACCTGCCAGACGGCCAGGTTGCGCGCGCGGGTGATCTTGGTGGCGATGCCGTTCCACCAGATCGGCGTGCTGTGGCTGAAGCTGTACACCACCACGCGTTCGGCGCGCGGGCTGGCCTTCATCAGGCGCTTGTCGTCGGGCTGGCCGACCTCGATCCACTGCATGACCTGGCCGGTCAGGTCTTTCTGCCACAGGTCGGGCTCGTCGGTGTCCCACAGGCTCTTTGCGAACTCCAGCGCGCCGTTGTCGTTGTCGGCGGGCACGTTCAGCGCGAACGCGAGCAGGCGCATCATCATCCGCTCGTCGGTCTCGGACGGGTGGCGCGCGATCGTCACGCCGTGGTCGCCGTAGACGTTGCGGTCCATGTCGGCCAGCTGCAGCGTGGCCTTGTAGATGGTGGCCTTGAGTGCCATGGGATGCGGGACCTGCAAAGCGAAAGGGGTCTGGATTAGACCAGACCCCTTCAGGGAGAGGAAAAACGGCGGCGGCTTACCAGCGGTCGGAACGCATCAGCGGTTCCCACTGGCCGTCGCGGCGGCGGTACACCGTGATCGCGCCGTAGGCCTGTTCGCCGTCGGCGGTGAAGCGCATCGAGCTCGTCACCGGCGACACCGGGTCGATGGTGTGCAGCTTCTCGCGCAGCTTGACCGGGTCGACGCTGTCCGAGCGGCGCAGCGCATCGGCGACCACGTACATCGCGTCATAGGCATAGTGCGCGCCCCACACCGGGTCGGCCTTGTAGACGGTCTGGAACTTCTTCAGGAAGGCGGTGCCGGCCGCGAACTCGCGCGGCTCCAGCGCGCTGGAGGTCACGTACAGCGTGGTCACGTCGTTCGGCGCCTTGGCCAGCTTCTCGGTCTTCGACGAATTGGTCGACAGCACCGGCAGGCCCGACAGGCCGGCGGCCTTCATCTGCTCGAACAGCGGCAGCAGCTGGTTGTCGCGCAGCACCGCCACCAGCACGTCGGGCGGGGTGGCCTTCAGCTTGGCGACGAAGGCGGCGAAGTCGGTGGTCTTGTTGTTGACCGACTCGTTCAGCGTGACCTTCTTCTTCAGCTTGGTCAGTGCCTCGCCGACGTCCTTGCTCATCGGGCGGCCGAAGGCCGTGTCCTCGAAGATCACCGCGACGTTGCTCGCGTTCAGGCTCTCGGCGATGTAGCCGCCGATGGCGCGCGCCTGCAGGCCGTCGTTGGCGACCAGGCGGAAGGTGTTGCCGTCGCCCTGCTTGGCCAGGTCGACCGCGGACGAGGTGTACAGCTGCGGGATGTTGGCGGCCTTGTAGATCGGGATCGTCACCTCGGAGATGTCCGAGCTCAGGTGGCCGATCACCGCGGTGACCTTCTGGTCCACCAGCTCCTGGGCCACCTTCTTCGCGGTTTCCTTGTCGGCCTTGTCGTCGACCGCCACCACCTCGATCTTCACCGGCTTGCCGGCCACCTTGAAGCCGGATGCATTCAACTCGTCGGCCGCCATCTTGACGCCGTTCAGCAGGTCCTGGCCGCGCGCCGCGGACGGGCCCGACAGCGGCTGCGCGACACCGATCTTGATGGACGGCGGGATGCTCGGTCCACAGGCCGCCAGCAGGGCGAGGGAGGCGGCAGCCACGACCGATGACAGCCGGGCGGGACGGAAGATGCGCATGCGGGGTTCTCCAGAGTTGTGAGCGAACGCCATCAAACGGCTGTGATGGCGTTGACGAAGCAGTGACAAGTTGTCTCAGTCGAAATGTATCTGCAACGCGGCCCAACACAAGGCATGTACTCACTGCCAAATGCTGCTGCGGGCAACTATGCAACGCCCGATCTGCGGGTTTCGCGGGGAAACGTGAGCTATTTCTCGATCCGCCGCGACAGTGCCGAAGCGCGCTGGCGCAGGAAGGCGAGCAGCCGGGCGGGGTAGTCCGGGTGTGCGGCTTGGCGCACCGACGGGCGTTCGGCGAGCGCCTTGCGCCAGGCGGCGACGCGCGGCAGGCCGGTGATCAGGCCGAAATCGGCGATCCGGTCGATCACGTCGAAGTAGCGGAACACCGGCCCGAAGACGGCATCGACCATGCCGAAGGTGGGGCCGGCGAAGAACGGGCCGGGGCCCAGCACGGCTTCGAGCTGCTCGAAGCGCAGCCGCAGCTCGGCGCGGCGGGCGTCGAGCGCCGGCTCGTCCGGCGCGTTGTAGAAGCCGGCGATGCCGTTCAGCACCGCCGAGCCGAACTCCATCCACGACCGCTGGCCGGCACGCTCCAGCGCATCGGCCGGGTGCAGCCGCGGTGCGAGCGTCTCGTCGAGGTATTCGCAGATGACGGCCGATTCGAACACCGGGCGCTCGCCGACCAGCAGCACCGGCGTCTTGCCGAGCGGCGAGACGGCGAGGAACCAGGCCGGCTTGTCGGCGAGGTCGATGTCGCGCCGTTCGAACGGCTGCCGTTTCTCCAGCAGCACGATGGTGGCGCGCTGCACGTAGGGGCACAGCGCGTGGCTGACCAGGGTCAGGGCGGGGCGGTCCATGGGGCCGCTCCGTCAGCGAGCGCGGCGCAGCGCGAAGGCGCCGTCGCCGAGCAGCGCGTGCACGAGGCTCGCGGCCGCCAGGAACACCGGGTACTCCCAGCCGCCGTTCGGGCTGGTGAAGACCCAGCCATTCGGCCAGTGCGTCCAGGTGGCGCCCAGCAGCACCGGCAACAGCAGCAGCGAGACGCGCGCGCCGTGCAGGCCGAGCAGGATGGCCGTACCGCCCAGCAGCTCGGCCGCGAACACCGGCCCCGCGGCCCAACCGGGCAGGCCGACCGACTGGAAGAACTGCGCCGTGCCGGGCAGCGTGAAGACCAGCAGCTTCAGCAGCGCGTGCGCGATCCACATGCTGCCGAGCGACAGGCGCAGCAGCAGTGCGCCGAGGGCCTGCTGCGTGAAGGAGGACGGCAGCGCGCCGAGGTGCGCCGCAGGGGTCGGGGAGGCGTGGGACGACATGGCGATTCCTTTCGAGCGAGTATGTTGTTGCAAACAATATGATTGCAAACGCAACTAAAATATACGCCATGATGATCGCGTTTGCAACTACTTTGGAGAGGCCCATGGCCGAGGACACACCCGCGGCGGGCAGCGAGGAATGGGGCGTGCTGCTGACGGCGCACGCGGTGCTGGTCGAGCAGATGGAGCGCCGGCTGGCGCAGGCGGGGCTGCCGTCGCTCGCCTGGTACGACGCGCTGTGGGCGCTGGAGCGCAGCCCGGGCCAGCGGCTGCGGCTGAGCGAGTTCGAGCAGTGGATGGTGATCAGCCGCAGCAACATCACGCGGCTGGTGGACCGGCTGGAGGACGCAGGGCTGGCGCGCCGCGAGCGCTCCGACGAAGACCGCCGCGGCGCGTTCGCGGTGCTGACGGCCGAGGGCCGCAAGATGCGCAAGCGCATGTGGACCGTCTACGAGCCGGCGATCGGCGCGCTGTTCAACGCGCCGTTGACGGCCGCCGAGCGGGCCCAGGTGGGCGTGATCGGCCGCAAGCTGCTGAAGGCGGCGCGTGGGGATGCGGGCTGAGACAATCGGCGGCTGCCTGACCTGAGAGCCCTGCCATGACCCAGAAGAAATTCGACCTCGCCAAGAACCTCGCGCTGAAGATCAACAACCAGATGAAGGCGGGCGGCGTGCCCGGCCGCTTCGGCCAGGAGGCGACGGCGGTGGTCGACAAGCGCGAGCAGCGCCGCCGCGATGCCGCCGCCGGGCTGGTGCCGTTCGCGTGCAAGCTGCCGGCCGAGCTGACGCAGCAGCTCAACGAGCGTGCGGCGGCCCACGAGGGCGGCATGACCGGGCTGCTGGTCGAGCTGCTGGGCAAGGCGCTGAAGAAAAAATAAGCCGCCGCAGCGGAAATAGCGGCGGCTGCTGCGGCGTACACAGGGCATCCCTCACTGACCGGAGACCCCGATGCTCAAGAAGACCTGGATCCCGCTGTTCGGCGCCGTCGTGCTGGCCGCCTGTTCGTCGATGATGGGCGCCCCGGCGCCGGCCAAGGTGGCCGATGGCGCCTTCGTCGGTGCCAACGGCATGACGCTCTACATCTTCGACCGCGATGCTGCCGGCAGCGGCAAGAGCGTCTGCAACGGCCCGTGCGCGACCAACTGGCCGCCGCTGATGGCCGACGATGCCGCCAAGGCCGGCGGCGACTGGAGCGTGGTGACGCGCGATGACGGCAAGAAGCAGTGGGCCTTCAAGGGCAAGCCGCTGTACTTCTGGGCCAAGGACACCAAGCCGGGCGACAAGACCGGCGACGGCTTCAACGGCGTCTGGCACACCGCGACTCCGTAGTCCGGATGCCAATCCGGGCTACGAATACACCGTGACGACCTGGTAGCCCAAGGCGGCCAGGTCGCCGGTGGGTGACCACAGCCGCGACACCTGGTTCACGTACCCGCCCGCCGCGGCCAGCGCCTCGGTGTCGACGCGCCACCAGCCATCCGCCGGCAGGTCGTGCGCGACCGGGCGCAGCTGCAGTTCCCACGAGACCGAACTCGCCGGCGCCGGCCGCTTGAAGTGGCTGATGGCCGGCGTCGGCGGCGCGTCGGCCAGCATCACCGCCAGCAGCTCGGACGGCAGCGGCTGCGGCTCGCCCTTCAGGCGCACGTGGATGCGGCTGTGCCAGCTGTCGGTGCCGCTGAAGGGCAGCCCGCCCTCGGCCCAGCGCATGTCCAGGTGCTGCAGGAAATCCGGCATCGCGCCGGCGACGAAGGGCAGGACCGGGATCTGGTCCGGTCCCCGCTCGACACCCGGCTGCGCCGGCGCCAGCCGGGGCACCACCGTCTCGCGCTCGCCGCCGAACACGCCCAGCATCAGCGCCGCGGTCTCGCCGCGTTGCTGCACCAGGGCCTGCAGCTGGCGGACGCTCTTGCCCTCGCGCAGCACGCGCACCACCACGTCCACCGGCCCCGGCGTGACCGGACCGATGAAGCTCGTCTGCAGCGCGCGCAGCTGCACGCCGGCCGGCCAGGCCGCGGCGGCCACGTCGCGCATGGCCTGCACCGCCAGCGCCGAGACCAGGCCGCCGAACGAGGTGCGGCCTTGCTGCCAGTCTTCGCTGATGTCGAAGCGCACGGTCTCGCCGTCGCGGGTGCGGGCGTCGAGCAGGCGGGACAGGGGGAGGAAGTCGGCCATGGCAGTCGGGGAAGGTCGGTGATGGTGGATTATCGAAGCGCGGTGCAGCGGCCGATGCCGCCAACGCGACATTCAGCGCGGCCGTGCTGCCGCCACCTCGCGCCGCTCGGCGTCGCTGTGCTGCCCGAGCTCGATCAACGCCATCACGTCGATCGCCTGCGCGGCCGGCACCGGGTTCGGCGCCTCGCCGGCGATCGCATCGCGCACGCCGGCGTAGTAGGCCGGGTAGTCGCCGCGCAGCAGCGGCCAGGCGCAGGACTGCAGCGTCTGGCCGTCCGGCCCCAGCGTGCTCAGCGTCGCGGCCTGCGTGTCCAGCCCCCAGTCGGCCCCGGGCGTGGGGCGCAGCCCGGCCTTCAGCGCGTCTTCCTGCAGGTCGAGCCCGTGCTTGACGAAGCTGCCGTGCGTGCCGTGCAGCGCGAAACGCGGGCCGGGCAGGGCCGTCAGCGCGCTCGCCCGCAGCGTGACGCGCAGCCCGTTCGCGTAGGACAGGCGTGCATCGAAGCCGTCGTCGTTGACGGCATGGTCGCGCTGGCGCGCCAGGTCGAGCCGGATCGCCGCCGGCCAGCCGAACAGCTGCAGCGCCTGGTCGAGCAGGTGCGGGCCGAGGTCGAACCACAGCCCGCCGCCGACCGGCGACTGCTCGCGCCAGCGCTGCCGCACCAGCGGCCGGAAGCGGTCGAAGCGCGATTCCAGCTCGGCGACGCGGCCCAGCGCGCCGCGCGCCAGCAGCGCGCGCAGCGTCAGGAAGTCGCCGTCCCAGCGGCGGTTGTGGAACACCGACAGCACGCGGCCCTGCGCGGCAGCCAGCGCATCCAGCTCGATGGCTTGGGCCAGCGTCACGGTGAACGGCTTGTCGACCACCACGTGCTTGCCCGCCTGCAGCGCCGCGCGCGCGAGCGGGTGGTGGCTGTCGTTGGGGCTCGCGATGACGACCAGGTCGACGTCGTCGCGCGTGCACAGGCGCAGCGGGTCGGCCTCGACCGGCAGCCCGGGCCAGTCGCGTGCGACCTTGGCGGCATCGCTGCTCGCGATGGCCTGCAGCCGCAGGCCGGGAACGCTGGTGATCAGCGGTGCATGGAAGGTCTGGCCGGCATAGCCGTAGCCGACGAGGCCGGTGCGAACATCAGGGCGGGAAGAGGGGGCAGTCATCGCAAAGTCCGAGAGGATCGTGGGGCACTGTAGCCGGGTGTGTCCGGCGGGGATGGCATGATGCGCGCCGCACTTTCTCCTGAAGGATGACCTGGAATGAGTTTCGTCGCTTCCTCCACCACCACGGGCATCGCCGCGCGCTGGCTGCTGGCCGCCTGCCTGGCCGGCCTGGCCGCCTTGCCCACGCATGCCGCCGACCAGCCCGCCAAGAAGAAGGAGGTCACGCTCGGCAAGGCCAAGCCCGGCCTGCCGATGCTGACCAAGGAGCAGCTGCGCAGCTGCCTGTCGCGCAACGACAGCATCAAGGGGCGCATGGCGGCAGTGCTGCCGGAACAGGCAGCGCTGAAGAAGGAAGGCGATGACCTGGCCCAGGCCGGCCAGGCGCTGAACGCCGACCGCGCGACGCTGGACTCCACCAAGGAGGACGTCGTCAAGGGCTTCAACGAGCGTGTCGTCGAGCGCGAGAAGGCCGTCGAGGCCTACAAGGCGCGTTCCGAGGCCTACAACGCCAAGGTCGATGCGCTGCAGGCCGACAAGACGGCCTACCTGAACGACTGCGATGGCCGCACCTATTTCGAGGATGAGGAAGCGCAGATCCGCAAGGGAAAGTAGCGCCCTAGAATCGGCGGCTTCTTTCTCTTACCGTGAGAAGCCGCCATGACCGTTGCCACGAGCAATCCGCTGCTGCAGCCCTGGGACACCCCGCACGGCCTGCCGCCTTTCGACCGGGTCCGGCCCGAGGACTTTGCCGCCGCCTTCGAGGTGGCGCTGGCCGAGCATCGCGCCGAGATCGACGCCATCGGCGGCCAGGACAGCGCCCCTGATTTCGACAACACGGTGGCGGCCTTCGACCGCTCGGGTCGCCTGCGGGCGCGGCTGGAGGGCCTGTTCCACAACCTGACGTCCAGCGAGACCTCGCCGGCGCTGCAGGCCGTGGAGATGCAGCTTGCCCCCCGCATGGCCGCGCACGCCAACGCCATCTACATGCACGCCGCGCTGTTCCGGCGCATCGACGCGCTGTACGCGCAGCGCGCGTCGCTGGGCCTGGCCGCCGAGCAGCGGCGGCTGCTCGAACGCGTGCACCTCGACTTCGTGCGCGCCGGCGCCAAGCTCGCCGGTGCGGCGCAGCAGCGCTATGGCCAGGTGATGGAGCGCCTGGCCGAGCTGACGACGCGCTTCGGCCAGAACGTGCTGGCCGACGAATCGGCCTTCCGGCTCGAGCTGCGCGGCGAGCGCGACCTGGCCGGGCTGCCGCCGTTCGTGCGCGACGCGGCGCGCCAGGCCGGTGCCGAACGTGGCATCGACGCGGCGGTGATCACGCTGTCGCGCTCGCACATCGTGCCCTTCCTGACCTTCAGCGAACGCCGCGACCTGCGCGAGCAGGCCTGGCGTGCCTGGGTGTCGCGCGGCGAACACGACGGCCCGCACGACAACCGCCCGGTGGCGCGCGAGATCCTGGTGTTGCGCGCCGAGCAGGCCCGCCTGCATGGCCATGCGAGCTATGCCGACTATGCGCTGGCCGACACGATGGCCGGCTCGCAGGCGGCGGTGAACAAGCTGCTGCAGCAGGTGTGGGTGCCGGCCAAGGCGCGTGTCGCCGAGGAGCGCGAGGCGCTGAAGGCCTTGCTGATGACGCTGCCGCAGTCGCAGCGGCCCGCGGCGGGTGAGTCGCAGGAGATCGAAGCCTGGGACTGGCGCTACTACGCCGAGAAGGTGCGCCAGGCGCGCTACGACCTCGACGAGGCGGCGGTCAAGCCCTACTTCCCGCTCGAGCGCATGGTCGAGGCCGCATTCGACTGTGCGCAGCGCCTGTTCGGCCTGCGCTTCGCGCTGCGCGGCGACATCCGCGCCTACCACCCCGACGTCAAGGTCTACGAGGTCAGCGGCGCAGACGGTGCGCTGGTCGGCATCTTCCTGCACGACAACTTCGCGCGGCCGAGCAAGCGCAGCGGCGCGTGGATGGGCTCGTACCGGCAGCAATCCCGCCATGGCGGCGGCGTGCTGCCGGTCGTCGTCAACAACAACAATTTTGCGAAGGGCGCGCCCGGTGCACCGACGCTGCTGAGCTTCGACGATGCGGCGACGCTGTTCCACGAGTTCGGCCACGGCCTGCACGGCCTGTTGTCGAACGTGACCTACGAGCGCCTGTCGGGCACCAACGTGCTGAACGATTTCGTCGAGCTGCCGTCGCAGATCTTCGAGCATTGGCTGGCCGAGCCCGAGGTGTTGAAGCGTCATGCGCGGCATTTCGAGACCGGCGAGCCGATCCCGGATGCGCTGGTCGAGCGCCTGCAGGCGGCGCGCAAGTTCAACCAGGGCTACGAGACGGCGCGCTACACCGCGTCGGCGCTGGTCGACATGGCGGTGCATGCGGTCGGCGACCCCGAAGGCATCGACATCGTGGCCTTCGAGCGGGCCGAGGTCGAGCGCATCGGCCTGCCGCACGGTGTCGGCATGAACCACCGGCTGCCGCATTTCCAGCACCTGTTCTCCAGCGCCATGTATGCGGCGGGCTACTACGTGTACCTGTGGGCCGAGGTGCTGGACGCCGACGGCTACGACGCGTTCACCGAGGCCGGCAGCCCGTTCGACCCGGCGGTGGCGCAGCGCTTGCGCGAGCACGTGTACGCGGTCGGCAACAGCCGCGAGCCGGGGGAGACCTATCGCGCGTTCCGCGGGCGCGATGCGTCGGTGGAGCCGATGCTTCGCGAGCGCGGGTTGCTGCAGACTTGAGTTCGTAGCCCGGATGCCAATCCGGGTTTGTGTTCCTGTCTTGGCGCGAGCAAAGGCGCGGGCGGGCAGGCTGGGGCGCGCCGGACTCCCGCCGCTCGCTTCGCTCGCTGTGGTCAAACAGTCGGCGACAAGTCAGTTTTCACGAAGCGTGCTGGCGCACGCGGGCCCTCAAAGCAGCCAGCTCCGGCGCCCCACCCTGATTGGCGCGCCCCAGCCTGCCCGCCCGCGCCTTTGCTGAGCCAGTGGTGCCTTGCGGCCACCCCTTCGACAAGCTCAGTCCGAACGGTTCTTTGCGAACGGGCGCGCGAAAGAGGGGTGTGTTCGTCGCACGCGGCTTTGCTCGCGCCGACATACGAACACGAATACCGGATTCGCTTTCGGACTACGGGAACAATCGATCGAGCGCCCCCAGGAACGCCGCGAAGTCGATCGGCTTGGTCCAGTAGTCGTCGAAGCCGGCGGCGCGCGCTTTCGCGATGTCGTCGGGCATCGCATTCGCCGACAGCGCGACGCACAGCGTGCCGGCCGTCTGGGGCTGCGCACGCAGCCGGCGCAGCACCTCGAAGCCGTCGAAATCGGGCAACTGCATGTCGATCAGCACCAGGTCGGGCCGCAGCTCGGCGGCACGCTTCACCCCTGCCGCGCCGGTCGGCGACGATTCGATCGCGAGCCCCGCCTGGCCACGCACCAGTTCTTCCACCAGCAGCACGTTGACCGGGTTGTCCTCGATGTAGAGCAGCTGGCCGCGGCGCTCGCGCGGGGCCTGCGCGGGGCCGGCCGCGCCATGCGGTGCCGATGACGGCGTCTCCTCGGCCGGCGCGTCGGCGCGCGGCAGGCGGACGTCGAACTGCGAGCCCACGCCCGGTTGGCTTGTGACCATCACGACTCCTTCCATGCGCTCCACCAGCGCCTTGACGACGGCCAGGCCGATGCCCGTGCCCTCGATGCCTTCGTTCTCGATGCCCAGCCGGTTGAACGGCTCGAACAGGTGCGACAGCTGGTCGGTGTTCAGCCCGCGGCCGGTGTCCTCGACCCGCAGCGTCACGTGCGTCGCATCGACCCGGCACGACAGATTCACCCGGCCATGCCGGTGGTTGTACTTGATGCCGTTGCTCAGCAGGTTGATGAGCACCTGGCGCAGCCGGATCCGGTCGGCCCGCACCGTGGCCTCCAGCCGCTCGGCATGCAGCGTGATGCCATGCTCGCGCGCCAGCGCCTCGACCAGCGGCAGCGTCTCGTAGACCACCGCCTGCAGCGACAGCGGCCGGATGTCCAGCCGCAGGTTGCCGCTCTCCAGGCTCGACAGGTCGAGCACGTCGTTGATCAGCGACAGCAGGTGGCGCCCGGCCGCGGCGATGTGCTCGATCTTGTGGTTGTGGTCCGCCGTCAGCGCCCGCGCATCCAGCTGCAGCAGCTGCGCGAAGCCGAGCACCGCGTTCAGCGGCGTGCGCAGCTCGTGGCTCATGCGCGCGAGGAACTCCGACTTGGCCGTGCTCTCGCGCAGCGCGACCGCACGCTCCTGGCGCGCGCTCTCGGCACTGCGGGCCTCGGTGATGTCCCAGTTGACCCCCATGTGGCGCCGCACGTGGCCGTTGGCATCGGCCACCGCCGTCGAGCGCGAGGCCAGCCAGTGCACCGACCCGTCGGGCCAAACGACGCGGAACTCGTACGCGGCGCTCAGGCCCTGCTCGACCGAATGGCGCAGCAGCGCGGCGACGCGCTCGCGGTCCTCGGGCCACACCATCGTGGCGCGCTCGGCCTCGTCCGGCACGCGCGACGACGGTTCCAGCCCGCGCAGCCGGAACATCGCCTCGTCCCAGACCGCGACACCGGTGTCGGGCACCCATTCCCAGGTGCCGATGCCCACGCTGCGCACCGCCAGCCCGATGCGCTCGTTCGCGCTGCGCAGCGCCGCCTCTGTCTTCACGCGCTCGGTCACGTCGATCGTGATGCCGAACAGCATCGGCCGGCCGTCGCGCGTCTCGCGGCGCACGCGGTTGACCAGCCAGCGCACCTCGCCGTCGGGGCGGAGGATGCGGTACTCGTGCTCGACCGAGACATCGTTGGTGGCACGGATCTCGTCGCGCACGCGCTCCATGAAGGCCCGGTCCTCCGGGTGCACCACCTCGGCCATCCACTCGGTGCCCGACGGCACGCCGCGTTCCTTGGGGCGGYCGATGATGCGGTACATCTCGTCGTTCCACTCGGCCCGGAAGGTCACCGGGTCGCGGCTCCAGATGCCCAGCCCGGCGGCGGTGGCGGCGATCTCCAGCCGCTTGGCCATCTCGGTGGCCCGTCGCGTGTGCTCGACCTGTTCGGTCACGTCGAGCGCGACGCCGACGAACTCGATCGCCGTGCCGTCGGCATCGCGGCGCACGACGCGACGCGTCAGCACGTAGCGGAAGCTGCCGTCCGGCCGCCGGTAGCGCGCCTCCATGTCGACCGGCCGGTCCGAGCGCATCGCGACCTGCGCGGTGGCCAGCACCTGCGGCAGGTCGTCCGGGTGGATCAGCGCGCGCACCTCGTCGATCGACAGGCCCTCGGGGCGCGGCACGATGTCGAGCACCTGGTAGGCGCGCTCGTTGTAGTACATGCGGTCGCGCTTCAGGTCGTGGCGCCAGATCGCGATGTTGCCCAGGTCGACCGCGATCTTCAGCTGCGCGCTGGTGTCGTTGAACGACTCGGCCAGCTCGTAGGCCTCGGTGTCGTCGACCATGATGCCGATCGCGCGCACCGGCCGGCCGGCGGCATCGTTCTTGACCTCCCACTGCGAATGCACGCGCCGCACCTGGCCATCGGGCAGCACGATGCGGTAGCGCATGCCGTAGGTGCCGGCAGCCCGCGTCGATTCGCGAAAGCGCGGGCCGATGCGGTCGTCCGGGTGGATGCGCTGGTTGGCGACCTCGAAGTTCGGCGTGCCGGCGCTCGGGTCCATGCCGAAGAAGCGGAACATGTGGCGGTCCCAGCGGCCTTCGCCGGACGGGATTTCCCGCTCCCAGACGCCCAGCCGGCCGAACTCCTGGGCCATGTCGAGCAGTTCGGCCAGGCGCCGCGCCTCGGCGGCCAGCTGACGCGCCTCGGTGACGTCCTGCACCGCCAGCAGGCCCGGGCCGGGCGTGCGCAGGCGCAGCCAGCGCGGGGCACCTTGCGGGGCCGTCCAGGGGTGCTCGTCGATCGCCAGCGCCGCCGCGGCCGGCAGGCCCAGCAGCGC